>JAEDDO010000201.1 GCA_016298055.1 Frisingicoccus sp. | reverse complement strand
ATAGAACACAACAGCTTTTCAGCACTATCAATATTCTCCTTCAGCACCGAGGAATCATTGTCAAACTGAGTTACTTCGTAGCTGTCACCGCTGAAGTCAAAATCACACTCGATACTTCTTTGAGCTTTATTTTTTGAAGTAAGCATGAACTTTGAAATTAATGCACTGTTCAGTATCTTCGGGCCGTACTTTGAAGGGCTGATCCCGCGCTCCATAAAGTCTTCAAACTCGACTTTGAGCTTTTCGTCGATCTTTTCAAGCAATTGGTATTTCTGTTCGACTGCCTGCGGCATCCATATTCTCTGCAAAAGCTCATAACCGGCTCTGTATCCGAACCATCGAGCCATCTGCATTAACGTATCCGCAAGATTGGAATTTCGGGCAAAGTATGTGCAAACAAGCCCCTCTATTGTTAAGCCGCGAGACAGAGTATTCCCGCCCATAACAATAAATACAGGAGCCTTAGCCATATTGTTGAGCTGTTCGGAAGTGGGGTAGACTATTCTTAAATATGTCCCGTCTTCGGCATATTTATTTGCCTTGCAATTATCAACGCACAGATGAACCGCGTTTTCATGATAGGTCAGTTCTTTGGCTTCTCCCATCATGATGTTTTCAATGCCTGAAAGGATAGACGCAATTTCATCTTTAATTTCAGTAAAAGCGGGCATATCCGCATCAACTTTATTGATATTGCCGTAATCGGGATATCCGCTTTTCAAATCATCAAAGGTAAACTGCTGAACTTCATCGGAATAAACAGACTCACACAATGACAGAATTGAACCCGTTGTGCGTTCTCTTGTCATCCAATCTCTGATTGTTTCATATTCGGACAGGTGACCGTTCTGGAGTGCTGTTGTATGTATCAGCATACTTATCGGCTTTTTATGTCCACGCTTGCGCAATACCGCAGAAGCACATAAGAACCATGCAATGGATTTTTTCATTTCATCTGGTAATGTAAATGAACTACCCTCATGAATGCCTTTCAGCGCTTTAACTTCCGCGTCTGGAATTCTGCGAACAATATTTAATCCAGGGTATCTTTCATCCGTGCAACTGCCGAATATTACTTTTGCACCGAAATATTCTTTTGATTCCGGTAGGCTGCTGATAAAGTTTTTCGGATACAGCGAGCTTTCATATGCTTCGTTTAAGACATTGGCATAAGGCGTTGCAGTAAAGCTGATATAATTCATCGCCTGGAACGGAGCGGACGATTTTCTGCCTTCTTCATCACATCCGTTCACGAGATCGATAATGTATTGATTTACGGCAGTTCTTTCGATTTCTTCTTCTGATTCCACGCCATCCATTTTGCGTGTATTTACACTTGCCTGATCTGCTTCATCATCGATGACCAGAATTCTCATTCTGGCGGCTTTACCCGGATTCGAATGCAACCACTTAATCAATCTTTCAAGACGTTTGGAGTTTTTCAGGCAAACCATTACATACCGATGGAGCCATTTGGAATCGGATTTTCCGTCCTGAAAAATATTCAGACTGATGTCATCAGAAAGGTATTTTTTCTTGTCATCAATATCAATATAATAATCCGGATTGGAGGTGTAATCGAGAACATGCCAACTTACACCACCGCTCTTTTTCAAATCATGGAAGAAACGATCCCGTGTTTGCTTTCTGAGGTTATCAATCGAACCGGACAGAATAATAATCATGTTCCAGTCATAGTGTGCCGCCATTGCCGCCAAGCCAATCATGTTAGCAGTTTTTCCGGACTGAACGCTGCCCATAACCAGTCCCTTAACAGGCCCGGATGCTCTTGTATCACGACTGAGATGATTCAAAATCCAGTGACAGTTTCTCTCGACAAAACCGACGGCAGCATCTGTCATTTTCGGCTTTCCGTCATACTTCCCCAAAAGATAGTTCTTATATCTGATCCAAGCAGATCCGCTATCTGTGGGAACGGTGAATGAGTTATTCAAATGGCCGTCTGAAATGCCGACAGGCACATAGAGCGGCGTATAGTCCGCACTCATTTCATCAACAAGCTCCGCCCAATCGGAAAAGGTCATATTTTGAGGAATAATAAGTTCCTCATTCTGAAGCCGATCGAAAACATCCGGAGCTTCCTCTTCGGAAACACAAAACTTTTTCACTTCATCCCATGTTTTCCCGTTCTCGATTTGCTCGGCAATCCATTTTTTACAGTCTAAAAATTCTTCCGATGCAAAGCTCATAGTTTCCCTCCAACGCCCTGACTATATCGTCAGCACATACAACTGTATTTTTCTTTATCTCTTTTCCCCAGAATCGCAATACAAGCCAGCCATCAGCGCTAAGCTTATCGTTCACTTCAAAATCCCTTTGAATGTTTCGCTCGATTTTCGGAATCCAAAAGTCTCGATTAGATTTAATATCGTTTTTTCGCTTTTCCCAGTCGAAACCATGCCAAAACTCGCTATCGCAAAACACGGCGACCTTTTTCCCGATAAAAACAATATCAGGATGCCCGAATACTTTATTGGAATTTTTACGGTATCGAATTCCTCTGTTCCAAAGTTCTCTCCTGAGCAGTAATTCGATTTCCGAGTCCTTATTTTTTACGGCTTGCATATTCTTGTGCCGTTGTTCAGGCGTGTGTTTATCCATGCGATTGAGCTCCTCACCAATACTCCTTACTTATCTGTTTCTATGGTGTTGAGTAATGTAATTTGGGATTTTTCACAGTATATTATTTCATAAGTGATGTCCCAAAAAACGGACTTACTCTTTATCATCCGGCACAAAATCCATAATATCTTCCACGCGGACGTCAAGTGCTTTGCAGACAGCGCCAAGAACGTCAGTGGTTACGTCTTTATTTCTTGCAAGCTTGCACATCTGATAGTGCGTGATTCCTGCCATTTCTTCGAGGTCCTTTTTCATCAAGTTACGGTCGATCAAAAGATGCCAAAGCTTTTTGTATGTAACTGCCATTTGATGAATTCTCCTTAAAAATCAGTTTTCAAAAGGCATAAGCGTTAGTGCTTATACGACTACATTTTACATTATATCACACTTTTCTCAAAAATTCAACATAAGTAGAAAATTTCAGACTTTCGTAAAGAAATATTTTT
>JAEDDO010000200.1 GCA_016298055.1 Frisingicoccus sp. | reverse complement strand
ACGACTGTGCCGGAAGAATCGTCGCGTCCGGAAGAAACGACCGTGCCGGAAAATCCGTCACAGACAGAAAGTCCAACTCAACCGGAGACTTCTGCAAAACCGGAGAATCCAACCCAGCCGGAGACTTCTGCAAGACCGGAGAATCCAACTCAGCCGGAAAATTCTCAGGGAATACAGAATAACACATCCCAAAATCCAATCTATAATATTTATTATGGTAATCCGGAATGGGAAAACAGCAATGCATTCAGCGGTATTGTGGATTTGCCGTTAATGGAAAACAAGACAGAGACAAAGGCAGAAACAAAAAAAGAAACAGAGACGAAGAAACAGACCTCTGAGTCAAAAAAGAGGGAAACTTCTCAGACAAAAGAGACAGAAGATTTAAAGGTGCCGGTAATGGATGATCATACGTCAGGATTTTATCTTGGATGGCTTTTTATCGCATTAGGTCTGATTCTGGCAGTTATTGTTGTCATATTGATTGTAAAAGCGCTATCCGCTCGGAGAAAGGCTATGCTGGCCGAGGATGAGGATTCGGAAGATATGAGTCAGATCTATGCCCGTGTGGATGAGGAGGCAGCCAAGACAATAGCAGTGGCAGCAGCGGAAGCAGAAAAAGAAGATACAGTAGATGAAGCAGAAAAAGAAAAAGCACTGGATGATGTTTTCGGTCCTGTGACAGATCTTCCGGATACAGACTCAGTCAGTGAAGATACCGTAGAACTTGAGCCGATTACAGATGAAGCGGTTCTCGCTGCCGAGGTTCAGGCTTTAGAAACGGAGGAACCTGTCGTTAAAAAAGTTGAGCGCAAAAAAACTCCGAAAGCAGTTTCAGAAGATGGATCATCTCCATCGACACCTCCGGTAATTCCGGTTCCGGCAGAAGAACCAAAACATGAAAAAGTGGTTCTGGAAGGCGCACACAGCCGTCTTGTATATGATCCGGAAACAGGTGAATATACTTATGAGTTTAAATAAAAAAACAGGAGAATAGATGGATTCTATTCTCCTGTTTTTTTATCAAGAATGCGTCCTTTTACAGAAATCGTAACGACTTGCCATGGAATATTTTTTCCGCTGTTTTGAAGAGCAGTCAGGACAGCCCGTTCGATACCACCGCAGCAAGGCACTTCCATACGGGCAACCGTCACCTCTTTAACAGTATTATTTTTTAGTATTTCTGTCAGTTTTTCGCTATAATTAACAGCATCAAGTTTTGGACATCCGATCAGAGTGATTTTATTTGCCATAAAATCCTGATGGAAATTACCATAGGCATATGCGGAACAGTCGGCAGCAATGAGCAGGCTTGCATTTTCATAATAAGGTGCTTTCACGGGCGCAAGTTTAATCTGTACCGGCCATTGACCAAGACAAGAATCTTTGGAGTCTGACAATTGTTTCTTTTTATTTTCAAGGACGGCTGCCTCATCATAAGCGATGGCTTCACGTTCAACAAACTGAATGGCACCTGTCGGGCAGGCTGGCAGACAATCACCGAGGCCGTCACAATAATCATCTCTTAAAAGTCTGGCTTTACCGTCAATCATTCCGATAGCACTTTCATGACAGGCTTTTGCACAAAGGCCGCATCCATTACATTTTTCTTCATTAATCTGTATTATTCTTCGAATCATTTCCTTTTCCTCCTGTGAATAAATGATTATTGACTTGTTAGTTGGAGTATACTACAATTAAAACAACAGGTATGTTGTTAAAACAACGAAAGGAGAAAAAATTGGATTTCACATTTTTATCAAAAATCCCTCTGTTTCATGGAATGGAGGAAACGGAGATTGAAGACATCATGCATTGTTTCGATGGCTATACCCGTAAATATTCAAAAGGAGAGACGATTTATCATATGGGTGAAATTGTCACGAAAATCGGTATTGTTTTATCCGGAAATGTGCATATTGAAAAAGATGATGTGTGGGGCAATAAAAGCATTTTGGACAGTATCGGACCGGGACAGGTATTTGCAGAGACCTATGTGTGTATTCCGGGAGAGCCGCTGATGGTGAGCGTGGCTGCATCAGAAACTGCGGAGATTCTTTTTATGGATATTGGAAAAAGGCTGACAGCCTGCGAGAAAAACTGCAGCTGTCATAATCAATTGACACAAAATCTTTTAATGATTTCCGCCCATAAGAATTTAAACCTTTCCAGAAAGATTTTTCATACATCATCAAAGTCTATACGCGGACGGCTGTTATCCTATCTTTCGGAGCAGGCAGCAAGACAGGAAAGTATGAAATTTACAATTCCGTTTAACCGACAGCAATTAGCAGAGTATCTTGGTGTTGATCGCAGTGCCATGTCGAATGAGCTGAGCAAGATGCAGAAGGAAGGTATGCTTACATTTTCAAGAAATCAATTTTGTCTGAAAGGTGAGACATCCGGGGAATTGTATATGTGAAAAAGTATCAAATGAGGTGAGATATATTATGGATAATATTGAAAATACAGGTATAGCTTTATTGAAAAAAGGGCAGAAGGGACTTTTTCATGCACTTTTCAGCCGACTTGGACTGATATTGATTCTGCTTATATTGCAGATAGGGGTGCTTTTTGGCATGTTTGCAAAATTTGAACAGTTTCTTCCGCATTTCTTTGGCGGAACGGTACTGTTCTCGCTGATCATGGTCTTATTTCTTTTAAACAGCAGGCATGATCCGACAGCAAAGATCACATGGCTGGTCATCATTATGCTTCTTCCGGTATTCGGTGCGTTATTGTTTTTGTATACCCAGAGTGATGTGGGACATCGGGCATTAAAAAAACGAATGAATCAATTGATCCGTCAGACAAAAGAGACGATTCCCCAGTCCGAAGAGGTTATGGATAAACTTTCCGAAGAGAATGGGGCCGTAAGCTCGCTGGCCCGCTATATTCACAGAAGTGGATGTTACCCGGTTTATGACCAGACGAAGATTACTTATTTTCCGATGGGAGAGAATAAATTTGAAGAGATGCTCCGTCAGCTGGAGCAGGCAAAGCATTTTATTTTTATGGAATATTTTATTGTCGATGAGGGTATTATGTGGGGCAGAATTCTGGAGATTCTGGCTAAAAAGGCTTCAGAGGGTGTGGA
>JAEDDO010000199.1 GCA_016298055.1 Frisingicoccus sp. | reverse complement strand
TCAAGCATTACATAATCTTCTACAGGAACTTCTTCTTCAACAGCACCGGCTGCAAGGAAGTTATCCTGCTGAACTTTGTAGTAGCCAGCAACTGTTCCGTCTGCTGCACCTTCTGCAACTTCTTTTCCTGTTAACCAGTCTGCAACACCGCATTCACTGTAAACAGAATCATAATCTGTCTTAGTTACGTTTGCAACGAACTGTGCAACTTCTTCATAATTGCCGTCTGCTGCATAATCCATACCTTTGTAAAGAGCCTTTGTGAAACGAAGGATCTTGTCTGCATTTTCTTCTGCATATTTTGGTGTTACGATCCAGCTTGCAAGAGAGATTGTATCATCGATAAATGTCTTGTTATCGCAGAGAAGTGTGGAATCTTTTGCTTCTTCAAGAATCTTTAAGCTGTTTGGAGACCATGTTGCACATGCGTCTACACCACCGGAGAGCATAGCTGTTACGATGTTTGCTGCTTCCATTTCAACTGCTTCGATATCGTCCATTGTAAGACCTGCTTTTTCAAGAGCTTTTTTCAGGATATCTTCACTGGATGTACCGGAAGAATAAGCAACCTTTTTGCCTGCCAGATCTTCAAGAGTCTTAACATTCGGTCCACCGATCACAGCATCACCGTTGGAAATGTGGGAAAGTGCAAAGATTTTTGCATTACCCTGGATACAAAGTTTATGCGCACCTTGTCCGATATAACCGATATCAATTGATCCGGATTCCATAGCAGAAATGATGGTTGGTCCATCCTGGAAAGCTGTTAAATTAACAGTGATACCTGCTTCTTCAAAGTAGCCTTTTTCCATAGCTGTTGTTACAGCCCATAAGCTTCCATAGTTTGGCATATAAGCAACATTCAATGTGATCGGTTCTTCGCTTGCTGCTTCTTCTGCTTTTGTTTCCTCTGCTGTTGTCTCTGCCGCTGTTGTTTCAGCTGCCTTTGTCTCTTCCTTCTTCGATCCGCACGCTGCCAATGACAGTGCCATTACACATGCAAGTGCCAATGCGAGCATTCTTTTTTTCATTTTCTTTTCCTCCCAAAAAATATATTCCATAAGGTGTAACACCCCTAATGGCAAATTACTGACGAACTTCCAGATATTCCTGATATACTTCACCCCAGATACGGGCTTTCAGATCAAGAAACTGCTGTTCCATCTTCATTTCCTGTGTACGCGGATAAGGCAGATCAATATCGATAATCGTCTTGATACGGCCCGGACGTGCACTCATAACAATAACCTTTGTTGCAAGAATAATTGCTTCCTCAACATCATGTGTGATAAAGAAACAAGTCTTCTTCTCTTCCTGCCATGTCCGGATCAGCTCTGACTGGAGCTGGGTACGTGTCTGAGCATCCAGCGCACCAAAAGGCTCATCCATTAACAGTACTTCCGGCTGGACTGCATAAGCACGGGCAATAGCCACACGCTGTTTCATACCACCGGATAATTCTTTCGGATAACTGTCCACAAAGTCTTCCAGTTCTACCATCTTGATATATTTCATGGCAATTTTTTTTGCTTCTTCATCACTCATTCCCTTAAGCTTTAATCCAAACATTACGTTCTTCATAACTGTCAGCCAAGGGAAAAGGGCATACTGCTGGAAAACCACACCGCGCTCGGTTCCGGTTCCTTCAACTTTTTTGCCATTGACATAAACCGCACCGGATGTCGGCTCCAAGAGTCCGGCAATAATATTCAACAATGTGGATTTACCACAGCCGGATGGACCAACCACACAGATAAATTCATTTTCCATAATGTCCAGATCAACGCCATTCAGGGCAATCATCTTCCCTTTACGGCCATCATATATTTTCTCTACGTGGTCAATTTTGACCTTTACACATCTCTCTTCTCCTGCCATCCTGTAAGCTTCCTTTCTAATGTTTTGATAATTTTCTCAGAAGTAATACCGATGATACCGATCAAAATAATGTAGAGTAACATCGGAGCCACTTCGAAGCTGTTTGCAAAGGAACGGATACGCATACCCATACCAGCCGTAGCACCTGTAGATTCAGCGGCAATCAGTGTTGTCAGGGCAACAGATACACCCAGACGAACCGCTGTCAGAATAAACGGTGTCGTTGCCGGGAAAATAACTTTAATAAAAATGTCCTTATCCTTTGCACCTAATACACGGGCTGCTTTGATCAGAGTTTCATCCACGTTGCGGACACCCTGATAGATCGTTACAGTCATGATCAGGAAAGTTGCAAGCCAGATAACAATAACCTGCGGACGACGTCCGACACCGGCTGCAATAACGATCAACGGTACATAAGCAAGTGGTGGGATATTACGAATAAACTGAATCCATGGTTCCAGAATATTACGTACCGGCATATACCATGCCATAAGAAATGCAACCGGTACAGCGGTAATAAATCCAAGCACAAAACCTAAAACAACAGAAATCATACTGCTTATAAAATCTTCTGCCAGGACACCGCGCTCAATTACCGTCTTGATTGCTTTTATAATCTCCGGTATAAACGGAAAACTTCGCGCCGTCTGTGGATTCACAGATAAGAAGAACCACAAAAGCATCGCTGCCAGAAATGACAAAATCAGCCATCCCCAGGTTGGTATTTGAAATTTCGAATTTTTATCATCCATAAAATAACTCCCCCATTAACATTAATAAAATTCCTTGATCCGATGGAACCATGTACTGGCAGGATCATTGGTTTCTTTCAGATATCTGGACATAATATTCAGATATTTTTTCTTAACCTCTGCATATTCCGGATCATAACATACATTATGGAGCTGATACGGATCCTTCTTCAGATCATAAAGCTCTCCCCGTTCACTCTCATTGAATGTCAGTTGATAATCATGATCTCTTACCATGCGCTGTCTGGCAACATAGAAGTGATTATGATATTCTCCAAACACCTCTGTCCGTCCATTATCTTCTTTCTCTCCCATCATCAGAGGAAGAATACTTTCTCCGTCCACCGGTTTCGGAGGCTTCACACCGGCCACATCCAGAATTGTCGGCATCATCTCCTGAAGCAGAACAAAACTGTCATTATCCTTTTGTCCGGCCCCTTTGACTACCATCGGTATGTGATAAATCTCCTCAAAGGCAAAACA
>JAEDDO010000198.1 GCA_016298055.1 Frisingicoccus sp. | reverse complement strand
ATGATGCCACGTGAAAGCGATTTGCAATCGCAATATCCGTAAGCACCGTTTCATTAACGGCAGCTCCACAAACCACAAGAATTCTGGAACGTCTCAGCATATCCTCTGACATATCCAGATAATCCTTATATTCATCCGCATTGCTTACGTCAATTACCTCCGGCAATGACAATAGCGGACAGATCGGTGTGTAGCCTGCTTCATACAGTTTCCTGCAATATCTCTTTGCAGATCTTTTGGCTTTGGTTCGGTCCGCACTCCATGCAGATGTAACATAAGCCCATGGTTTGTTATTCATAAAATCCTCCTATCCCAGCCTGTAGCTCTGGATCCGGTACTGCCCGAGTGCAAGCGTACAGATTCTGCTTCTAAGTTCAGCCATGACTGCACTGATATCACTCTCGTCAAGCCCCTTTAATCCATAATCCGATTTCATCACAAGATACCCGGCAGGCACATATGCCTCTCCGTCAATGAGCAGCTTCTTTCTTGCATCATAGACAAGAATGTAATCCGTCTTCCCTATCATCTCGGAAGCACTGTTCTTTCCAAAGCCGTCCAGAATTGCCATTGCATCTTCCATCCCGATGAAATTCACCTGCTGCGATGCATCCACATAGATTGCCGACTGCTCCGGTGCCAGAATACTGACAATCTCTTCCAGATTTGCCGCTATCTTCTCCAAGCGACCCAAAATAAATTCTGTATCATTCAATTTAACCAATCCCTCCTGGTCTATATTTTTCCTGTGGCCATATCGTGATTAACTTCCGCACGATAATAACCATCCATGGTAGCCGGCGCGTTATACAATGCAGCCAGCAGATACTGCTTAATACTGCGGACTTTCGTGGTATTCTCCCGGACGCAGTCCATCACATACTGAATATGTCCCATGTCCAGTTTCATGAATCTTCCTTTTACCACATTTGCCGGCTTGTCATCTCCGGCTATCCGGATCATCTTTCTCCTGGAACACAATATGTCCAGCATAAGCTCCAAAATGCCATCAATCATATCCGAATCATAAGGATACCTGCTCTTTAGGACTGATATTTCCAGCTGTTCCCTAAGGTATGCTTCATATCCCATCCGCTCCTCATCCCCGGATAGGATAGGATAAGTATCACTATATTCAGTATTATTGTTATTAGTATTATTAGGCTGTAGATTATACAGGTCCTGACCTGTAACTTTTACAGTACCAGACCTGTAATCTTTACAGGCCTTGACCTGTAAATTCTGCTGGTCTAAGAAGTTCTTCACATAGATCAGTGCCGGCTTTCCCAGTCCCTGCTTAATGCGCTCTATCAGCCCAAACTCTTCCAGCTCTGAAAGATACTTGATTGCTGATTTTTCGGAACAGTTCATGGCTTCCCGGATGGAAGTCAGGGTGAAAATGATATATACCCGTCCCTCCTCATCAATCCAGCCATTATCCCTGGAAAGCGATACACGGTCCAGTAGCAACCCGTACAATACCTTCCCTTCCGTAGATATTCCCTGAAACCTTGCATCTGTAAAAAGAACCTTCGGAATCCGGTAAAAAGCAAACTGCTGGGTCTGATCTTCATAAAAGTAATCAAATCCCATGCCTATCCCTTTCTTTTGCCTCGCATCTCTTCCATCAGCTTTTTGTAGCACGGAAAACAAAATGCTTTGTCATACCCATAAGGACATTCCTCTTTACAGTTTTGCGGATGGCTGACCGGTGGCTTAACCCCTGTTCTGTTTTTCTCAATATATGCTCCTGACATTGTATTACCTTGCCTTTCCATCAAAAAAGTGCCAGACCTATGGCAATCGCCATAAGCTGACACTTTATGATTGTTTTAGAGGGCTTCCCCGCCCTTAGCTTTTGCTGCCTTTTCTGCCGCATCCTTTACGGGAGGCTTTGCAGCTACTTCCTTCTGCTTATCCTTCAGATCCTTTAGCACAGACCCGTGCTCCTCGGATTTCTCATCAATCTGAACCTCGGCTTTTTCCTGCTGTCTTGCTTCAAACTTTTCCGCAAGCTCAAAGATATGCTCCTTGGAATCATAATGGTACACATTGTCAGTAAGCTTTTCCTCAGGACTTACCTGGGTAGCATTGACTTCCCTTACCATATCTCTCAGATCATCTGCCGCCTTGTCTCCGTTATCAGGTACCAACAGAATTTCATGGATCGATGAGGGAAGAATATAGAAGTCTCCGCCAAGCTTCTCAGCTGCCTGGTCCATAAAATCCTGATAGGCAAGTACCCCGGCACCGGAGTTCTTATCCGGCACCGATGCAACATACATCATTTCCTCCTGCTCCTCAGGAAGACCAAACATCTCAAATGCCTCCGGTCCCATCATTTCTCTCATGACTTCGCTCATACCCTGGATAACCGCCGGTCTGATCTCCGGTGCGTTTTCTAACGCATCCGCTTTCAGCTGCTCATGGGTAACTCCCATGTGATTGATCATGTCATTGGTTACCAGAATGGATGCTCTGCCGGTATCATTGCTCTCAAGCACAAAACGATATACAACCGCCATGTCCTCCATGCTTTCATGAGGAATCTTTGTAAGCAGCTCTGCATTTGTTTCCGCAGAAATCACTTCAATGGAGAGCTTTTCCTTCATTGCTTCATAATTGGTAAGCTCGGATGTATCAACGGAAGGGACATTCTCAAGTCCCTGCATGATAGCGTGTGTTGATTCCGCAAGAACACCAGCATAATCTCCGGTGTGCTCATATTCAGCAAAGGCACTCTCAATATTGAAGTTGACTCCAACATTGCTTCCTTCCTGACGCACGGTCAAGGACTCATAGTGCTGATTTGCTTTTTCAACATTGTGAAAACTCATCTCAACATTCTCAACGCCTCTCTCGTAAAGCCTCTGCTTCAGATCCTCTGTCATTTCCTGTTTGAATGTTTCGTAATCCATTTTTTCCTCTCTTCCTTATTCCAATATTGTCTTTCAGATCGTCATCTGATTTTCGGACATGAAAAAAGCGCCATACCCACCATCCTTCGATGATGAGCTGACGCTTCATTTTAAGTCCGTATTCTTTTGCAAAAGAGAAACAAATGAGCTGACGCATCTGCGTTTCATGTCTCATTTGTCTATGATAATATTATCACAGGC
>JAEDDO010000197.1 GCA_016298055.1 Frisingicoccus sp. | reverse complement strand
GCATACACTGTAAAAACAGCATTTTCGGGGGATTAACCTTGAAAGATTATATCGAAGAACGGGCTGTAGAAATTGCAAATTATATTATTGAGACGAAGGCGACGGTGAGGCAGACGGCAAAGAAATTTGGTATCAGTAAATCAACGGTACATAAAGATGTAGCAGAGCGACTGCTTTATATTAATCCAAATCTTGCGGCCGAGACACGGAAAGTTCTTGATGTGAATAAGTCTGAACGGCATATCCGGGGTGGGATGGCTACACGCGAAAAGTATTTGCATAAGCTTCATCCTCCGGAGGAAAGCTGAGTTATAATTAAAAATGGGATAAAAGGGACACTTGGCATGATATAGGTGCCCGAGTGTTCTTTTTTCTATAAAACTGACACAATCCTATGAAGAATATACCTATCTAAAACATGCCATCTTTTGTATAATAAAGATAAAGAAAAAGAAGGGGTGATTTTATGAGTAAGACATTATACAAATCGGATCAGAACAAGATGGTAGATGGTGTTTGTGGAGGAATTGGTGAATATTTTGGCATAGATCCGACCATTATCCGACTGGGATGGGTACTTTTTTGTGCCATGGGAGGAAGCGGTTTTATTGCCTACATAATTGCTGCCATTGTGATTCCTAAACGACCGATATATTAAGATGTTTAATTTCTCTCTCAGGTAGACTTCGAGTCAATAAATTGTAAAAATTTAAGAGAATATTCGATAAATTTAACTATTAATTTGTAAATATGCAAATGAGATAAAATTTTCTTAAAATTAGTGAAAATATATAAATTTTTCGAATAAAAGTGTTAAAATATTGACAATTTTGCTAAAATATGTTTTAATAAGATTCAGAGAAAGTTAATTTTAATCGTATCAGGGGATTAGAAAAAATATATTTTTTTATATGGGAGGGACGTTTAATGGAACTTAAGAAACTTATTTACACAGTGGAAGACGGAATTGCTGTTATCAAGATGAACTACATGAAGAATCTGAATGCCATTGATGAGCAGATGGCGGATGAACTTATGTATGTTGTGGATGCAGCAGAGAAGGATCCGAATGTAAAAGTGGTTGTTCTTAAAGGAAGCGATAAGGCATTTTCAGCCGGTGGGGATATCGGTTACTTTTATGATCTGATTCAGGCCGGCGGCGAAGTCAATATGGACGGTCTGATCGCAAAAGTAGGTATTGTTGCCGATGGTTTTAAGAAGATGAGTAAGATGGTTATTACTTCTGTATGCGGTGCCGCAGCAGGAGCCGGCGTTAGTCTTGCACTTGGTGGGGATTTTATGATTTGTGCAGACAATGCTAAGTTTATTCTTGCCTTCGTTAATATTGGACTTGTTCCGGATACAGGTGCGACCTATCTGTTATCGAAGAGCATCGGAACAGCACGGACATTAGAATTAGCTGCTACGGGACGTCCGATGGATGCAGCAGAAGCCAAGGCACTTGGACTTGCGTATAAAGTTACAACAAAAGAAGAACTGGATGAAGTAACGATGAAATTTGCAAGAAAGCTTGCAGCAGGTCCGTTGATTTCTTATAAGAATATTAAAAAGCAGATTTACGATGCCAATTATGCAGACTATAAGAAATGGTTAGATGAAACTGAAATTCCTACTCAGCGTGAATGTGCGGCTTCCATGGATTTCCAGGAAGGATGCAAGGCATTTATGGAAAAACGTAAAGCAGCCTTTGAGGGTAAATAGATAAACGGGAAGGTTATGTAAATGTTTCATATGAAAGGTGGTAACGAAGGTGCGATCAAAAGTAGTGACCAGGGAAGAAGCCCTGAAAGTATTTAAAGATGGTCAGACCATTATGTTCGGTGACTGGCATGGTGAACTCTCAGCTGAAGAGATTATTACCGGTATGCTTGAAATCGGTGTGAAAGATATTGATGCGATTGCTGTTTCCGGTGGTATGCCGGATCAGGGTGTCGGCAGATTGATAAAAGAGCATCGTGTAAGAAGCCTGAAGACGACACACATTGCATTTAATCCGCTTGCTCGTGATCAGATGTTTGCAGGAGAACTGGATGTGGAATTCGTACCTCAGGGTACTTTTGCAGAACGCATTCGCTGTGGTGGAGCAGGTCTTGGCGGTTGCCTTACACCTACAGGTGTAGGAACAGATGTAGAGAAGGGTAAACAGAAACTTACAATTAATGGAAAAGAATATCTTCTGGAATTGCCTCTGCATGCAGACGTTGCTGTCATTAAAGCATGGAAAGCAGATACAGCAGGAAATATCAAGTTCCGATTGACAGCCAGAGCTACGAATAATTATATGGCTTATGCGGCAGATACAGTTATTGTCGAAGTCGAGGAACTGGTGGAAGTCGGAGAAATTGGTCCGGATGAAGTCGACGTTGCAGCTCCGATCATTGACATGGTATATGTCAGAACCGGCGAGAAAAAGCCGTTATGTCCGATGTGGCAGCGTGCGAAGGCAAAAGCGGAAGGAGGTAAATAATCATGGCAGGACTTACAGGACGTGCACTTATTGCATCCCGTTGTGCAAAGTTTTTTAAAGACGGTGATTTTGTAAACCTTGGAATCGGCCTTCCAGCATTATGTGTGAACTATTTGCCTGAAGGTGTTGAATTATGGCTGGAATCTGAAATCGGTATTGTTGGTTCCGCACCGGCACCGGATTGGGATCATGTGGATCCGGATATGATCGATGCGGGTGGACAGCCTGCAGCAGTTATTAAAGGCGGCAGTGTTGCGGATCATCTGATTTCCTTTACTTATATTCGCGGCGGACATATTGATGCAGCGGTACTTGGTACACTTCAGGTCGATCAGGAAGGTAATATTGCCAACTGGACGATTCCGGGCAAACTTGTTCCGGGTATGGGCGGTGCCATGGATCTTTGTGCAGGTGTCAAGAAGATTATTGTGGCAACGGATCATTGTGAGAAGAGCGGAGAATCAAAGATTCTTAAAAAATGTACCCTTCCTTTGACAGGAGCAAAATGTGTAACAGATATTGTAACAGAAAGATGTTATTTTGAAGTTACACCGGACGGACTTGTTCTCAGAGAACTGGCTCCGGGATACACAGTAGAAGATATCCGTGCATGCACAGATGCAGATTTTACAGTTGCAGATGA
>JAEDDO010000196.1 GCA_016298055.1 Frisingicoccus sp. | reverse complement strand
CCGGTTCAATTCCGAGGCCGTTAAGAAGAATGGCCGCATCACTTTCAGCTTCCCAACCGTTCAGCTCGGCAAATTCACCTTCAAGCTCACTGGCGCGCATACCGTCTTCTTCTGTGAAATCTTCTTTCATATAGATCGCATCTTTTTCTTTCATGATCTCATAAAGGCGGGCATTACCCATGATGACTGTGTCCAGTACCTGGCAGTCATCATATTTGTAATGGTCCTGCTCAAGAACAGAGAGACGCTCGCCCTGATTCATTGTAATATCGCCTTTGCTCGGTTCCAGTTTTCCTGAAAGAATTTTTAAGAAAGTGGATTTGCCGGCACCGTTGGCACCGATCAGTCCGTAACAGTTTCCTTCTGTGAATTTAATATTTACATCTTCAAATAACGCACGTTTTCCTAAACGTAAAGTGACATTGTTTGCACTAATCATGAATTCAATACCTTTCTGTGTTGCTTATTGTAGAATGACGCTATTCTCTATTGTATCGAAAATCTGTAAATTTGCAAGAACTTTCAATAAAACCTGTGTTATAATTCTTAATACAGACTTTTTTTGGAGGTGCAGTGTGAGAATCGTCAATTTAATGGAAAACACACCGGGTGTCAACGGCTGTGCATGTGAACATGGTCTCAGCATTTACGTGGAGACAAAAAAACATAAATTATTAGTGGATACAGGAGCCAGCGGAGCATTTATTGACAATGCGAAAAAACTTGGAATCGATCTTGAGTCAGTGGATACGGTGATTTTAAGTCACGGTCATTACGATCACGGCGGCGGTATTTCGGATTTTGTCAAAATAAATTCTCAGGCAAAAATATACATAAGGCCGTCTGCTTTTGGGAATTATTATCATAAAGGCCATAAAAGTGAGCGTTATATCGGATTGAAGAAAGAACTGGAGTCTTGCGAACAGATGTGTTTGGTTGAGGGGAATGTGACGATCGACGATGAGATATTTCTTTTTACAAATGTGACAGGAAGAAGATTATGGCCTTCGGGTAACTTAAAGTTGAAAAAGAAGATTTCAGATGATTGGGTCCAGGATGACTTTGACCATGAACAGTATCTCATCCTGTCCGGCGACGGAAAGGAAGTTTTGATTTCCGGATGTGCCCATAACGGTATTTTAAATATTTTAGATAAGGCTTTCGAACTGCGGGGAAGGGTACCGGATATCGTGATCAGTGGTTTCCATATGATGCAGAAAAATGGTTATTCCAACGAAGATATGAAAATTATTCGAAGAACAGCCGAAATATTGAAAACCTATCCGACGAAATTTTATACAGGTCACTGCACCGACCGGATCCCATATGAAGAGATGAAAAACATTATGGGGGATCAGCTCTTTTATATGCACTGCGGGGATTCTGTGAATCTGGGGTGACGTCTGGAAAATCTTCTTTAAGAATGCATCTAATATTTTTACGGAGGGCAAAAGTGTTAGAAAAGTTTTTCAGATTGAAGGAGAATCATACGACGGTGATGACCGAAGTTCTGGCCGGAATCACCACTTTTATGACGATGGCCTATATTCTTGCGGTTAACCCTGCCATACTCGGCGATGCGGGAATGGATCGGGGTGCTGTTTTTACGGCAACCGCTCTGGCAGCTGCCATCGGCACGGTATGTATGGCCCTTTTTACCAATTATCCGTTTGCACTGGCTCCGGGAATGGGGCTGAATGCCTATTTTGCCTACACGGTCGTCGGCAGTATGGGATACGGGTGGCAGACTGCGTTGGCTGCAGTATTTATTGAGGGAATTTTGTTTATTATTCTTTCAGCTCTTAATATCCGTGAAGCTATTTTTAATGCAATTCCTGCCAATTTAAAAGAGGCTGTCAGTGTCGGTATCGGCTTGTTCATTGCGTTTATCGGGCTCCAGAACAGCCGCATAGTGATTAAAGGCAATAATCTGCTTGAATTATTTTCAATCGCAGGCTATAATCGTGCTTACAATGTGGAGGCATCCTTTAAAAATGTGGGGATTACAGTTCTTCTGGCAATGATCGGGATACTTGTGACGGCTGTTTTGATCACAAAGAAAGTGAAAGGCAATATTTTGTGGGGGATGCTTATTACCTGGTTTTTGGGGATGGTCTGTGAAATTACCGGCATTTATGTGCCGGATCCGGAACTTGGATGCGACAGCCTGTTTCCGGATGCTATCGGTTCGGCTCTTATTCCGGATATAAGGCCGGTCTTTCTAAAAATGGATTTTCGTTCGGTTTTTTCATTAAATTTTGCGGTCGTTATATTTGCTTTTCTTTTTGTAGATCTTTTTGATACACTTGGAACCTTGATGGGGGTATCGGTGAAAGCGGGAATGCTTGATGAGCATGGAAGACTGGAGCATGTGAAAGGTGCCTTGATGGCGGATGCTGTCGGTACGGGAGTCGGGGCCATGCTTGGAACATCCACGGTGTCGACGTATGTCGAAAGTGCTGCCGGTGTGACCGAAGGCGGGAGAACCGGACTTACAGGTCTGACGACTGCATTTTTATTTATTCTGTCATTATTTTTTGCTCCTGTATTTTTGGCAATTCCCTCATTTGCCACAGCACCGGCATTAATTATGGTGGGCTTTTACATGATGGCGAATGTGGTAAATATCGATTTCAAAGATCTTGCTGAAGCTATACCCTGCTATATCTGCATCATCGCCATGCCCTTTTTTTACAGTATTTCCGAGGGCATTGTTATGGGCATCCTATCCTATGTGGTCATTCATCTTCTGACCGGCAGATTTAAGGAGAAAAAAATCAGTATGCTCATGTATATATGTGTTATACTGTTTATTATAAAATACATTGTTTTATAAATATCGGAGGACTATTAATGAACATTCTTAATATTGAACATATTTACAAAATATTTGGTGATAAAGTGATTTTTGATGATACATCCTGCGGCATTCAGGAGGGGGATAAAATCGGAATCGTTGGAATCAACGGAACCGGTAAGTCTACGCTTCTCAAGTTGATCGCAGGTGTCGAAGAACCGGATGAAGGACAGATCGTTCGACAGAACGGGCTGAAAATTGCCTATATGCCTCAAAATCCGGTTTTTCCCAAGAAGGCTACCGTTGCATCTTATGCCCTTGATGGGGTGTCAGACACGGATTGGCTTATACAGAGCAATCTGA
>JAEDDO010000041.1 GCA_016298055.1 Frisingicoccus sp. | reverse complement strand
GATATCCAGAAGGCGGAATCGCACCTGGTACAAAATGGGAAGATATTCCTGATGATTTCGAATGTCCGATCTGCTCCGCTGGAAAGGATATGTTCTCCGAAGCATAAAAAAAGTCAATGGGGACAGGTTCCATGACTCAGAAACTCTGAGTCATGGAACCTGTCCCTTTTATGCCGCATTGCCGGAGGATCGCCTTTTGATCAACTGATCATATTCCATAAGCTTCTGTCTTTCTGCTTCCGTCAGTGAAGTCGGAACCTGAATCTGGATCGTCACGTAAGCATCTCCGTGAACGGATGAATCCTTCATCGATACAATCCCCTTATTTTTCAAACGAATTTTACTCCCTGACTGAGTTCCTTTAGGAATTTTGCAGACAACTCTGCCGTAAAGTGTGGACACTTCGGCCTCCCCGCCAAAAACAGCGGTAGTAAACGGAATAGACGCTGTTGTATAGACATCCATTCCTTTTCTCTCATATCCCGGTTTATCCAGTATGTGTACCTTCAAGAATAAATCTCCCGGCGCACCTCCCCGCATTCCAGGATTTCCCTTACCTTTCAGCCGCACACTCATCCCTTCATCAATTCCCGCAGGGATGTGAACGCGAAGTGACTGTACTCCGGAGCCATCCTGCACTTGTATAATCTTATCACATCCAAAGACAGCTTCATCAAATCCAATCTGAATCTCCGCATTCAAGTCTCTTCCCGGTTTCTGAGAAGCTCTGCCTCCGGAAGCTCCGCTGAAATGATCTTTAAAACCACCGCCAAAGCCGCCGCCAAAAAATTCTTCAAATATATCGTCAATATCTCCACCCTCAAAATGATACTCCCGATACTGTCCCTGAGAATTCCCTCCAAAAGGATTATAGTAATGCCCCTGCCCACTTCTGCCTTCGTTAAAGCCGCCGCCCATAGAGCCGTCAAAAGCTGCAAAGCCAAACTGATCATAGAGTTTTCGTTTTTCAGGATCACTTAAAATTGTGTATGCTTCTGTAATCTCCTTAAATTTCTGTTCCGCTCTGCTGTCTCCCGCATTCGTATCCGGATGATATTGTTTTGCAAGTTTACGATAAGCCCGCTTGATTTCCTTTTCATCCGCACTTTTTGAAATCCCAAGAACCTCATAGCAATCTCTTTTAGCCATATTAATCGCCTCCAATCTGCTCTCTGAAATAAAACATTCCTATTATATATAGGAAAGATTTCTGGCGTTTACAAAGAAAAGAAGGGAATACTCATAAGAGTATTCCCGCCTTCCATCTGTCCAAAATCTTTCCTTCGAATAATTAACCTTCAATTGTGATATATTTCTTTTCTTCAACCGCCGGTTTCTCTTCTTTCTTCGGAACGAAAAGTTTCAAAATGCCATTCTCAAATCTTGCTTTAATATCCTCCTGTGTTATAGCTTCTCCAACATAAAAGCTTCTGCTGCAGCTGCCATAATATCTTTCTCTTCGGATATACTTGCCATTCTCGTCTTTCTCACCTTCATCTGATTTTGTGCTGGCACTGATTGTCATGTAACCATCCTTAAGCTCTGCACTTACATCTTCCTTATTATATCCAGGAAGTTCAATATCCAGTTCATAACCCTCTTTTGTGTCTTTAATATCTGTTTTCATGATATTATTCGCTGGTGTGTTGTAACGCATCACTTTTTTTGCAGGTGCTGCAAAATCATCAAAAAAACTATCGATTAAACTTTCTCCAAAAATACTAGGCATTAACATAAGTCATATCTCCTTTCAATACATTCAACACTTTTATTTTATCCAAACTCGGGAATCTTTATGAACTCTCTTCCTTTGTTCTACATGTAATATAACACTTATTATTAGCACTGTCAATAGGTGAGTGCTAATAATTTTGTGAACAATTTGTGAACCATTATAAAAAAGACGCAAGCCATATTTCTATGACTCACGCCTTTCTCCGTACTTATCTCATTTTTCTTAATAATCTTCCCTCATCTCTGCTTCCGCTTTTGTATGATGCACTGTTCCCCGGGGATGTTTTGGCGGTGCGTAGACAGATGACAATTTTAAAGGACTTCTTCCCATATTCATCACATTATGCCAGATTCCTGCAGGAACACAGATGACATCGCCTCTGACTACATTACATTGAAAATCCATTTGATGCTTGTATCTTCCCATCACAACCGTCGCTTTTCCCTGTTCAACCCGAATAAACTGGTCTGTATCTTCATGGATTTCCTCACCAATTTCCCCACATGGCGGAATACACATAAGCGTCATCTGTAAATGGCATCCGGTCCAAATAGCTGTTCGGAAATTTGGATTTTGTATGGCCATCTGTTCTACATGCGCTGAATAGGGATTTGGCCCATGATCAATTCCACCTTCAAAATATCCACAATACATAAAAATCTCCATTTTACTTTCTCTGTATCAGCATATGCAGGATAAAAAAAAGATTGACCAGACATTATCATGCCTGCTCAACCCTTTCTGACGATTAATAATTTTCTGCCTTAATTTCAAAATAAGCTTGTGGATGAGCGCATACCGGACAAACCTCCGGAGCATTTGTTCCAACGACAATATGACCGCAGTTTCGGCACTCCCATACTTTCACTTCGCTCTTGGCAAACACTTCTGCCATTTCAATATTTTTAAGAAGCGCACGATAACGCTCTTCATGATGTTTCTCGATTGCTGCCACCATACGGAATTTTTCAGCAAGCTCAGGAAAGTCTTCTTCTTCAGCCGTTTTTGCAAAACCGACATACATATCTGTCCATTCATAGTTCTCACCCTCGGCTGCAGATTTAAGATTCGCTGGTGTATCTCCTATTCCATTTAACTCTTTGAACCATATTTTGGCATGCTCTTTTTCGTTGTCCGCAGTCTTTAAGAATAATGCCGACATTTGCTCATAGCCTTCTTTTTTAGCTACAGATGCAAAATAAGTATATTTATTTCTGGCCTCGGATTCACCTGAAAACGCTGTACGAAGATTTTTCTCTGTCTGCGTTCCTGCATAAGGATTCAATTTTGCTTCTTCCAGTAATTTAAATTTTTCTGCCGGCTGTTTACAAACAGGACATTGTGCCGGTGGTGTATCTCCTTCATGAATATAGCCGCACACTGTACAAACCCATTTTTTCACTTTTTTACCTCTTTCTTTATATCATTTTTTTATTTTCAAGACTCGCTCGCGAGTCTTGGCGCGAGATTCGGGTCTGCAAAGCAGACATACTACTAATCCGAATCCCTGTGCATCCTCGCGGAGCGTATATCAGATGGGAGATTGACACCCGCCACTGATACAAATTACTAACTCACCTCCTAAAGATACGGAAGTCATCTCCCATCTGATATATTTTACCCCGCTTCCTTCCTTTTATTTATCCATACCACACGGATAGACATATTCTGCAGGAGATAAAAGAAAGCTTTGCATCAGATCATTCCGTCAGATGCAAAGCTTATATATGTCTACTGAATACGATTGTAATTTTTCCAAAATCCAATCGTTTCCTGTAAATCTTCTTCATTTGTAAATAAACCTAATTCTTTTGCCGTCTCAATCGCAAAGTCCACATAGGCATTTGCTCGTGCCGTGATTACATGATGATCGTTAACAATATCAAAATCTGTTGAATGGGTGGAACATACATCACTCAATACGCCTGCATGATCCAATACATCAACACCGGCACATATGCCTGCAATTAAAATATTCCTTTTCTTTAATTCCTGCAGGTATTGTTTTACCTCTTCATTGTCAATATTCGAAATATTGCCGCCAGGAACAATAAAGCTTCTTATCTGTTCCTTTTCAACATCTTTTAATGCCCTGTCGACATTGACAGAATATCCCTCCATTGTCTTTACAGGCTTTCCATCCAGAGAACAAAGAATCACATCACAATTCGTAAAAGACATAAAATAGTTCAAAATAATAATTTCATAAAAGCAGCTTGTATTATATACAAGAAAAACGTCTTTCATTCAACACCTCCCGACATTTCCTATCCCCTTGTAATCTTCCATATTTATCTTACCACTGTTTACCTGACTTTCAAATATGTTTCACTGAATTATTTCCGCTAGCAGAGGTCCTTTTTCCAGTTGTCCATATTCTTTTTCAAGAATTTTGATAACCTGCTGCTGACGCTGTCTGGCCATCTCCATACTGTTTGTCGGTGAATACACTGATGGAGCATTTGGTATTCCGACAAGCAATGTACATTCATCCTCTGTCAAATCTTTCGGATGCTTTCCGAAATATCCTTCACTGGCATCACGAAGGGTATAATAGCCATCACCATAATAAATTTTGTTTATATACAAATCCAGTATCTGGTCTTTACTGTATTTTTTCTCAATTGTCAGCGCCATAAAAGCCTCCGCTATCTTTCGGCATATATTTTTATCCTGTGAAAAAAACATGTTTTTTGCCAGCTGCTGGGTAATCGTGCTGCCTCCTTCCACAAAAGCCATGGCTTTCAGGTCATTGATGGCTGCACGTCCGATCGCCAGTATATCGATTCCCAGATGTTTATAAAACCGCTTATCTTCAACAGCCAGAAGGGCTCGTTTATATATTTCCGGGACCTCACTGATCGACACAAAGGACGGATTATCGACAATTTCCTCAACCGCTACATCCAAGGGTTTACTCTCTAATGCATTTCTATATTCCGTGTAACCTTTAAATGTCAAAAAACAAACAACTAACAAAACACTTGCCATCATAAGCTTTATACTCTGCCATATAATCTTCATATTCACGTCCCCCTTATTTTTTTATTCTTTCATTATTTATAAGAAGATTATACGCCCTTTGGCTCTGCCCATTCCATAGATTTTCCTTACAAAAAAAGAAGGCATTCTTACAATAATGTAAGAATACCTTTCATCCGGGGACAGGTTCCTATTATACACTTTCGTGGAAAGTACGTTTGATGACCTCTAATTGCTGTTCGCGGCTCAGTCGGTTAAAGTTAACGGCATAGCCGGACACACGAATCGTCAATGTCGGATAGGCTTCCGGATGCTCCATAGCATCAATCAGAATTTCCCGATTCATGACATTTACGTTAAGATGATGTGCACCCTGAACAAAATAACCGTCAAGAATGGATACCAGATTTCGATCACGCTCTTCCTCAGTCTTTCCAAGGGCATTTGGCACGATGGAGAATGTGTTGGAAACGCCATCCTGACATACAGCACGATATGGAATCTTTGCAACGGAGTTAAGGGATGCAAGCGCACCGTTGATATCCCTTCCATGCATTGGATTTGCTCCCGGAGCAAATGGCTCACCGGCTTTACGTCCATCCGGAGTAGCCCCTGTTTTCTTGCCGTACATAACGTTGCTTGTAATTGTCAGAGCAGACAATGTATGAATACCATTGCGGTACAACGGATGTTTTTTGAGCTCTGCTGAGAAATAAGATGCAATCTCAATGGCAATGTCATCGACTCTATCATCATCATTGCCGTATTTCGGAAAATCGCCTTCGATTTCAAAATCAACTGCAATTCCTTCTTCATTTCGAATTGGACGTACTTTTGCGAATTTTATAGCTGACAAAGAATCGGCTGCAATGGAAAGACCTGCAATACCGAAGGCTGCGATTCTTTCTACCAGTGTATCGTGTAAAGCCATCTGGCTGGATTCATAAGCATATTTATCATGCATAAAATGAATGATATTAATGGTGTCCACATAAAGTTCTGCCACATAAGCAAGTACTTTTTTATAACTTGTAAGAACCTTTGAAAACTCCAGCACCTCATCATCGATTCGATCAACATTTGGAATGACAAGTGTTCCTTTCTTCTCATCAACACCGCCGTTGATTGCCAGAAGAAGGCTCTTCGCAAGATTTGCTCTCGCACCGAAAAGCTGCATCTGTTTGCCCACAGCCATAGCGGAGACACAACAGGAGATACAATAATCATCGCCGTACATCGGGCGCATCAGATCATCATTTTCATACTGAATCGAATCTGTATGAATACTCATTTTGCTGCAGTAATCTTTAAATGCCCTTGGCAGATTCTGGCTCCAGAGTACGGTCATGTTCGGTTCCGGTGCCGTTCCAAGGTTTGTGAGGCTGTGCAGATACCGGAAGGTATTCTTCGTAACAAGAGTTCTTCCGTCAACACCCATACCCCCAAGAGCTTCTGTGATCCATGTAGGATCTCCTCCGAAAAGCTCATTGTACTCCGGTGTACGAAGATGGCGGGCAAGACGAAGTTTGATAATGAACTGATCGATCAGCTCCTGTGCCCCTGTCTCGTCCAGAACACCATTTTCCAGATCTCTCTGAATATAAATATCAAGAAATGTGGCTGTACGTCCAAGAGAGATTGCCGCACCATTATTTTCTTTGATGCCCGCAAGATAGGCCATATACAGATTCTGAACAGCTTCATGGGCATTTTCCGCCGGACGTGTAATATCGCAGCCGTATTTTGAAGCCATACTTGCCATTTCCTTTAATGCACGGATCTGCATCTGGACTTCTTCACGAAGACGGATACGCTCATCCGTCATCGGTCCGTCCAGCATAACCAGGTCTTTTTCTTTTTCTTCAATCAGAAAATCTGTACCATAAAGCGGGACTCTTCGGTAATCGCCTACAATTCGTCCGCGTCCGTAGGCATCCGGAAGACCTGTCAAAAGTCCGGCATGACGTGCGGCTCTTGTACGTTCCGGATAAGCATCAAATACACCTTCATTGTGTGTTTTACGATACATGCGAAAATGACGTTCAATTTCCGGATTCAGCTTATATCCATACTGTTCCAAAGCGGATGTTGCCATACGCATACCACCGAAAAGGTTGACAATACGTTTTAAAGGCGCATCCGTCTGGAGGCCGACGATCACTTCATTTTCTTTATCAATATAACCGGGAGCAAAGTTATCAATGCCGGAAACCGCATTTGTCTCCACATCAATAATGCCCTTTTTCAGTTCTTCGATAATCAATTCACTGGCTTTAGACCATACCTTGTCTGTCTTTTCTGAAATCGGTGCAAGAAAACTTTCATCCCCCTCATAAGGTGTATAGTTTTTCTGAATAAAATTTCGTACATTTACAAGGTGTCTCCATTCTCCTGTTTTAAATCCTCTCCAGGCTGCGCAATTCACATCAATGCTCATTTTTCTCTCTCCTTCTGATCATTCATAATTTCTTGCCAGTCAGTCAGTGATTCAGGATCTTTCGGCGCAACACCCTCCAACGGATAGGGAATCCCAAGCTTTTCATATTTCGGCACACCGAGAACGTGATAAGGCAGTAATTCCACCCGCTCCACATTTTTCAGTGTGTGGATATAATCTTTAAGACCGTTTAAATGACTGTCTCCATCTGTGAGTCCCGGAACAACCACGTGGCGGATCCACATCGGCACATTTATTTTTTGAACTGCCCCAAGAAACCGGTTTGTCTCATCGATTTCTCTTCCCGTCACCTGTGCATATCCCTCTCTGGTATAATGTTTAATATCCAAAATCACCAGATCTGTATACGCCAAAATTTCCTCGTATCCTCCAATGCCGCATCCGGCCGTGTCAAGACATGTATGGATTCCCGCCTTGCGGCATAATGGCAATACTTCCAGAAGAAAATCTTTCTGAAGCAGTGGTTCTCCACCGGAAAATGTCACGCCGCCATTCTTCCCGTAATAGGATTTAAAACGAGACAGCTTCTTTACAAGCTCTTCGGCACTCATCTCCTGTACATTCCTGCCGGTCATGGACCATGTGTCCGGATTGTGACAATACTGGCATCTTAAACGGCAGCCCTGTAAAAATACAACAGAACGGACACCCGGACCATCCACAAGTCCCATAGATTCAAACGAATGAATACGTCCTAATGTCATTTTTCTGTCTCCTTTACAAATTATTTTTCTATTATATCGGACAGTTTTCAAGCTCTCCCACACAACAAAAAACAGCCGACTGCCTGGGCTGTTCGCCCAGACGGTCGGCTTATTAACAAACATACTTCACGTGGTTTTCTCCACTTATCCGTCAGTCATATGTCATGTCTCAGATTCTAACCGATAAAATTCCATTTGTCAAGAGGAAGTTAAGGGGACAGGTTCATTGGTTCATTGAGCCAGGGAACCTGTCCCCTTAACTTCCTATTAACTTCTGCGAAACTGAGACGGTGTTATTCCTTCGGTTTTCTTAAATACTTTTGTAAATACCCGATAGTCATTATATCCGGTTTCTTCTGCAATTTCCGCCACAGAAAGGGATGTGGTCAGGAGCAGGGATTTTGCTTTTTCCATACGTATGCTGGTCAGATAGGTCAAAAATCCCACACCGATCTCATTCTTGAATAATTGGCTGATATACTGAGGATTCATATGAAATTCTTCTGAAAGAACGGAAAGACTGATTTCACTTTCCAGATGCTCTCTTAAATAGCGCGTGATGGCTGCGATGACGCGTTGCTCCTGTTTTTCCGGTTTATTTGGTGAAGATACCCGCTGTTCAAATAAAGATACTTTCAGATTGTCAATACATTTGCCAAATTCCTCATAGTTGACAGGTTTTAATATGTAATCTGTAATTTTAAGGCGAAGTGCCTGCTGACAATAGGAAAAATCATCATATCCGGAAACGATCACGCAGGCAATCTCCGGATGCTTTTTACGGCTGATCTCGATCACTTTCAGCCCGCTTATGATCGGTATATTAATATCCATAATCACAATATCCGGTTCGAGAGTATCAATTTTTGCCAATGCCTCCATACCATCCGCCGCCTCTCCCACAATCTCACAATCATGCGCTTTCCAGTCAAACAGACGCTTGAAACCCTCTCGAATCATCATCTCATCATCCACAAGCAATACTTTAAGTTTTTTCATTCCCATCCCTCCTCAGATATAGGCAACAGTAAATGGGCCGTAACCCCTCCGCCTTCATTTTCCGTATAACTAAGCCCGTATTCACGGCCGCAGAGCAGCTTGATCCGTTTTTGAACATTCAAAATGCCAATACTGTTTCCTTCCAGTTTTGGAGCCTGTTTAGCGTAATTCAAAAGAAGATCTTTGATTTTTTCTTTTGTTTCTTCAGAAAATCCGGTTCCGGTGTCCATCACTTCAAGTTCCATGCACCGGTAATCTTTCTTCGATTTTTTTGCGCTAATACAAACCCTCCCACGATATCCTTTATTTTTTAATCCGTGAATCAGACTGTTTTCCACCACCGGCTGTAAAATAAAATTCGGAACGAGTACACCGCCAAGATCCGGATCAATATCATAATCACACCGAAGTTCCGGATAGCGATAACACATAAGCTCCATATAGGCTTCTAAAAGTTCCAGTTCATCATCCAGAGCTACCATTTGACGATCAACCTTAACACTCAATCTGAAAAAATCAACGAGACGCATCAAAAGATCCGCCACCTGTTTATCATCATTTAACTGGGCCTGAATACGTATCGTGTCCAGTGTATTATATAGAAAATGGGGATTGACCTGACTTTTCATATACAGCATAGACATCTTCTGCTCCACCAGTTGGGCCCGCAGAATATCCGGATTTTCAAGGGTAAGATAAAAAGCCATTGTCATCAATGTAAGCCCCATACCGCTAATAAGCCAGGTAGGATTTAATCCCTGAAGAACCGATACGCAGACTTCAATGATAAAAGCCACACCAATCGCCATTTTTTTCTTTTGATCCATCTGGCTCCAGCTGCTGAGCAATGTCCCGATGCAAAGAATCAGATAAAAAACCATACTGACATAGCACACATTAGCATGAATTCCATCCGAGTAATTCCCCTTTTCTGTAACTGCATAATGAATAGGTAAAAGCAGAACGCCAAGCTCTGCCACCGCAAGATAAATCTTTGCTGCAATATCTAAATGTCTCTGTTTTCCGGTCTCTTCTTCCACCAGAATGGCAATATATTTGTAAAACAGATAGACAGCCAATACCAGCGTTCCTATGAACAAACGATGTACAATATCATTAAAAAGCCGATCGACCGTATCCAGATGATTGACTGTATAAACGGTCACCGCATCAAACACAAGATGAATCAACATAACAATCAGCAGCTCTGAAAAGGTCTTATGCAATAGCGTATGTTTACGTCCTGCTGAAAAATAAACAAAAGCTACAAAAGCCAATATAAGAAAAAGAGCAATCTCCATTCGTATCATAATTTCCCACTCCTTCAGGATTATTGTAACAGAGATTGCCCTTTAACAATAGACATGTTTTTTAGTTAAATGTGTTTGTTTTATAGATATTTTCGATACTTAGTCTTGCTCTTCTGATGACATCAGCGCATCCTTTACAGCTTCAATTATTCCCTCTGAACTGAAA
The DNA here is from genome assembly GCA_016298055.1 of Frisingicoccus sp. Lineage (GTDB taxonomy): Bacteria > Bacillota > Clostridia > Lachnospirales > Lachnospiraceae > Frisingicoccus. The sequence continues at coordinate 4,977 of JAEDDO010000041.1, read as the reverse complement.
GTCGCTCCGCTTACTCCATCCACATCGACAGACTGATTTTCAATAATTGCCGGAATAATCTCCTGCTTTGCATCTGAAAAATAGGGTTCATCATCCTCATGCTCTAAAATTTTAATATCTGTAAGAATCCCTTCCTCCACAACGACTTTGACACGTACAGCACCATTTAAGCCCATGCCCTCACCTTCCCATACGCCATCGCTGTAATATTCAGGGTCAGGTCTCTCGTCTGTCCCTTTTGCATAAACCATAGAATAATTCAGACCAAAGCTGGCTGCCGCAAATAAAATGAGCAGAGAAGACCATACGGCCGGACAATAGGACTGTTTTTTCTTTTTTTCCAGGTAACGTTCAAAACGCAGTCCCAGATATATTCCAAACATAGCTGTATAGATGCAAAGATCAATAAGGCTTTCAAAATCACCTCGCACCGCTTTCGGATAAATCATAATGACGACATGCAAATACAAAAGTCCATAAAAGAAATAAGACCATCTCTGAAGCTTTTTCCAGGCTTTCGCATTCATTTTTCTCCGGATCTTTTTAAAAGAGGTCAGTGTCAAAGGCACTAACAGAGCGATCAGAAGCAATGCAATGACCAAAGCAATCAAATTTCCCGAACGAATCATATAACCATAGTAAACCATATGTGCCAATGCCAGAAAGGATGCGCCGATGGCAATTTCTCCGCGACAGGACATGGCACATCGGTAAATTCTGCTCTTTTTCGGAAAGACAGCGGCGTACATGACAAGAACAAAGAGAACCGCCGGAAGCGTTCCGCTGATCAGATAATCCGACACAATTGTTTTCAACATCCCATCCGGCAGCCTAAGCTGTGCCATATAACCAGCACCCCCAATGATAACTGCCCCGAAGTAAAATACTGCCGCATGTTTTTTCAAAGGTTTTTCAAGCAGTAAAAGCAGACATATACTCAGTACAAATAAAATTAACAGACGCATTTTTCTACTCCAAAGTAACTGTTCCCGTCACAGCCGGATACCCTGTTGCTTCCAGAGAAATTTCATAAGTACCGCTGCCATTAAATACAGGAACATTTTCACCGTTCATTTCAACAAAAGCTTCAAAATTAATACTTCCATCCTCTGTAAAAATCAAACTTCCCGGATTTTTTCCCTGAAGCGGCTCACCGTTCACGCTCACAGAAGTGATGACTCCTATATAATCGGCTGCTGTCAGACCGGATTCATTTTCAGATATTGTCAGCCTGTTATTATCGAATGCCACAGTACCCGCATCAAGTCCCGAATCTACGATAAATGACAATTTTTGATCCGCATAAGTTGTATCGGAAAGAACAACCGAATACTGTCCCGGCTTTAACTCTTTGCCAAGAGTAATCACACCATTGTCCATAGAATATAAAGATGTATCCTCAACGGCACTTCGTCCGGCAAGCACAGATTTTAACACATAGGTGCTGCCCTCAGGTACATTTTCATCCACTTTAACCTGTGTTCCTTCCACGCTATAGACAACCTTATCCTCTGCAGATACCTGATACCCCTCCGGAAGTAATGCTTTGCAGTAAACGTCCATATCAATGGATATATCATCCCCATCCGCAAGCATGTATGTAAACTTTGTAATGGTCTTTCCCTGAATATCTTCAAATCTTCCATAGGATGGTGTATTTCCGTGAGGCTCTGTCATTTCTGTAACCGCAAAAGCGACTTCTTCCGGCTTCAGCCATAAATTGTCCAGATGCTCCAGTCCGTAAATCTTTCCATCTGACGTTTCCAGCAAGGCTCCCTGTATCGCTGCCACATCCATTTCCAGTCCTTCAAATGAAATCTGATAATTTCCCCATACAGACGTTGTTTCAAACTGTACTTTTACATTCTCGGCAGAAACCGTTGTACCGATCGTCTCACTCAAGGTTCCGTCTGAATTAAGGACCTTATACTCAGCAGGAACATCCTCGCTGACTTCGCCCATTGAAGATACAAAATCAATCAGAGGATTGCTGCATTCTGTTTCGTCTTTAATTGCCTGCATAACATCCTCATACAATTCTTTTGAAATAGCTACATGAACCCCGGAAGGCCCGATAATATTGACACCGTCTCCATTTTCTTCATAATAGGTCTTTTCAAAACGTGTGGATTTTGCATTTGTCGCTGATGATACCGCATCATAAATGCCCGCTTCCCGATATCCTGCCGCCTCCACAACATCCGAAACATCATACTGTCCCTTTGCTCCGGCTTCCAATGCTTCCGGCTGAAGATGATTGATCTCACCATAGTAAAAATCTGCATAAGGCACATTAAGTACACCAAAATAATAGGCGCTCGTATCGATTGTTTCCGATGTTTCTCCGGTACTCTCCATCGTTGATACAGTTTCTTTATTTACTTTTTCTGACGAACAGCCGGATAATATACTTCCCGCTGCCATTACCCCGGCAGCTATCATGAAAAATACTGGTCTTTTTTTCATTTTTCGTCATATCTCCTTTCTTTTGATAGATAATCTCTGTGTAAGTTAGTCTAGACTACCTAATCAAAATAGTCAATACCTAGAAGACTTAACGAAAACTTTTCTCAAAAAAGAGGGCAGGTTCCTGAAAGAAACCTGCCCCCGGTTTAACGTTTTATCATTAGTTGTCAATTAATTTTTCCTGTCCATTCCAGCTGTACAGTTTACGGATTTCTTCTCCGACTACTTCAGATGGATGAGCAGCTGCTTTTGCACGCATAGCTTTGAAGTGTACCTGACGTCCTGCGGAAGACATATCTAACAGGAAGTCTTTTGCAAATGTACCATCCTGGATATCTGCAAGGATCTTCTTCATAGCTTTCTTTGTATCTTCTGTTACAATCTTAGGTCCTGTGATGTAATCGCCGTATTCTGCTGTGTTGGAGATAGAATATCTCATTCCTGCAAAACCACTCTGGTAAATAAGGTCTACGATCAGTTTCATCTCATGGATACATTCGAAGTATGCATTTCTTGGGTCATATCCAGCTTCAACAAGAGTTTCGAAACCAGCCTGCATTAATGCACATACGCCACCGCAAAGAACGGCCTGTTCACCGAAGAGGTCTGTCTCTGTCTCTGTCTTAAATGTTGTTTCAAGAACGCCGGCTCTTGCTCCGCCGATTCCTAAAGAATAAGCTAATGCCATCTCCTGTGCTTTACCTGTGTAGTCCTGGTATACAGCAACAAGACAAGGTGTTCCTTTACCTTCCTGGAACTCACTTCTTACAGTGTGACCAGGTGCTTTTGGAGCGATCATTGTAACGTCAACATATTTTGGAGGTACGATACATCCGTAATGGATATTGAAACCGTGTGCAAACATTAACATGTTGCCTTCTTCAAGGTTTGGCTCAATATCATTCTTGTACATATCTGCCTGTAATTCATCATTGATGAGGATCATGATGATATCTGCCTGTTTTGCAGCTTCTGCTGCTGTAAATACTTCAAATCCCTGAGCTTCAGCTTTTGCCCATGATTTACTTCCTTCATAAAGACCAATAATAACATGGCATCCGGATTCTTTTAAGTTTAATGCATGTGCATGTCCCTGACTTCCGTAACCGATGATTGCGATTGTTTTTCCATCTAATAAGGATAAGTTACAATCTTCCTGATAAAAAATATTTGCCATTTCTATCTCTCCTGACTTTCTTTATAATATTAATTCATTATATGTACGATCTTTAACCCCTTCCGAATCCTTAAAGCCGGTCAGCTTTTACTCTGATTAAAAGCTGACCCTTTTGCCTCAAGAATAATTTATGAAGAAGTGGAATTTAAGATTGACCTTATTATTACACATTTTCCAAAATAATGCAATTATATGATTTTATATTTTTTTATAACTTTTAGTTATTTTTATATGCAAGTCAGCAAAAAAGTGCTAAAATAACCCTAATAAGAGGTTTAAAGGAGGCTATCTCTATGGATTTACGTGAAATGCGCTATGTATTAGAACTGGCAAAAACAAAACACATGACTGCGGCTGCCAATAATCTTTATATTTCCCAACCGGCTTTATATAAATCTTTAAAAAAAATCGAACATGAGCTGGATACCTCTCTTTTTTACAAAAAAGACGGAGAACTCCTCCCGACGGATACCGGCAGGATCGTCATTGAAAAATCTCAGGAGATCCTAAAAATGGCTGTCCAGATGGAAGATGCCATCACCGCTGCAAAGAATTTAAAACAGGGTAACGTCAGCTTCGGCTTCACATCCGTTATCGGGACATTGTACCTTCCGGATCTCTTCATCCAGTTTCAGGAAAAATACCCGGGAATTAAGCTGGACATGCGGGAAGAAGGCGGAACGAGACTGGCCGATCTTGTTGAAAAAGGTGAGATTGACATGGCCATCGTCTTGCGTCCCGTTCATTCGGATATATTGAATGAAATCCCGCTGATCAAAAATCAGCTGGTTGCCTGTGTGCCTGAAAATCATCCATGGGCCGAAAAAACTTCTGTGACGATAAATGACTTTGAAAACATGCCGATAATTACCTTTAACGAAAATTTCAATGTCTACGGCCAGATCATGGAACATTTCAGAGCCGTCAATCTTCAGCCTCAGTTTGCTTTCTTAGGCGCAGACGGCCAGTTTTTATACAAATATGCCATGGCATCCAATAATGTTGCCATTCTGCCAAAACCTATGGTCGACCTGTACCAGACAGATGAGAAAATTAAAGTCATCCCATTCAGTCCCACATTTTCCTGGGAATTGTGCCTCGTTTTCCCGAAAAATACCTTTTTATCCTCTGCAAGCAAGGCATTAATTACATTTATTCAGGAATATCTTCTTATAAAATATTATTGATTTCTACTTTAAGTTATAGAATATTGTATTTATTGTTATTAAAATTAAATAGTATTTTTTTATTAGGATTATTTTTCAAAAAACTCATATTTCCGTGACATGCTCCCACCACTTAAATCAAGGATTATGAAGTGGGGGCTTCCTGTT
>JAEDDO010000195.1 GCA_016298055.1 Frisingicoccus sp. | reverse complement strand
TCTATGTACCGATTTTTAGTGTCTTAAGATAAAAATCCGGTTGGTAACGCTTTTGAAATGCGCTGTCCGATCAATAATGCCAGTGCCAGTTTTATAAGATCCGGAATAATAAACGGAATGACACACCATCCAAGAACGGTGGAAAGACCAACCGGTCCAACATTTTTGGCATACAGGAGCATGAACCATGCCGTACCCAGAATATAACATACAATCAGTCCGCATATCATGGATAGGGCGAGTACCGAGAGTTTTTTGCCTGCAATTTTTTCAAATGCCCACACAACCAGTGCAGAGGCGATAAAACCGATAATGTAACCGCCGGTTGTGCTTAAAAGAACCCCAATGCCGCCTTTGAAACCGGAGAATACCGGGATGCCTACGGCACCGAGAAGTACATATACGATAACGGCACAAGTTCCGCGTTTGCCGCCGAGAACGGCCAGTGACAGGAAGGTGGCAAATGTCTGTAAAGTAAATGGTACCACAGTCGGAATCGATATCCAGGAGCATATGGCTATAAGTACAGCAAAAAGTGCAATGTAAACCATATCATAGGTTTTACTTTTAGTCGATGTCAATGATGTCATAATAAATCCTCACTTTCTGTCTGGTTATGACCAGAAATTCATTTTTCACAGAAATGATAGCATAAACAGGGAAGAATGTCAACTCAATAAAATTAAATGGTTAACATTTGCGTGAGGTTTTAAATAAAGTGTCTATGAACCTGTCCTCTAGTCACCCCTGTTTGCGATACAGGATATAAGAATACAGGTATGTCAATGCAACGGATCCGACGGCAAGGATAACGACCAGAACAGTGGAAAATATTTCGCTTTTAAAGAAGGCAGCGATGATAAACAGAAGGCCCATAATGCAGAAAAGTATACCGCCGAATCGATGTGTTTTACGCCAGACATCCGGATTTTCCAGGGTCCATGGAGTTCGGATACCAAAAAAGTAATTGGAACGTATCTGAGGCATGGAGTTTCCGATGGCAATGAATAGAATTCCTATAGCCGCTGAAAGCACGGTTTCTATATGGACATCGTAGCCGAGAGCCGACAGGGCGGAAAGCCAGCTGCATCCGATCAGAAGAAGGGTGATGCCGGTCATTGCGATCGTATAGGCCTGACCGTGTTTGGCGTAGTTGGCTTTTCTCGGATCGATTTTCGGCATGATAACCATCAGAGGTACAATAAGTACCGGAATTCCGGCAATGACCAGATCCATGTATTTGGCACCGTAAGTGTTGACTTCACCGGTAGATGACCATTGGATCGGAATCTGAGCCGGAAGCTTCGGATAGATAAACAGATGAATGATAAAGGATATGACAGCGACAATAAATAGAATGATTCTTGTTTTGTTTATTTCTTTTTTCAATCTTAATCCCTCTTTTCGTGTTGGCTGAAATCAAAAAACCAGCGGATAATATCCTGGAATACAGTCATATTCAGACTGTAAACAATAGTTTGACCATGACGCTCATCAAGTACCAGACCACTGTTTTTCAGGACATTCAGGTGGTGGCTTATGGAAGGCTTGGTCATATTAAAATATGTGGCAATCTCACCGGCAGTCCGGTCTTTTTCCTGAAGAAGTTTTAAAATCTGCCGTCGGGTCGGATCGGCCAGTGCTTTAAAGGCATCGTTCACAGAGAAGCCCCCTTTTTAATTGTTTTGCACAAAGTCTGCAATTGATTGAATGACTGTTTCGTCCACATGCTGCTTTTTCAGGTAGGAAGCATTGGCATTTTCCTTCTTGCCGGGCATGAAAAGATGTGTCAGGCCGGGATAGGATTGAAATGTCCAGTTTTCCTTTTCTCCAAAAGCAGATTTCCACAGTTCAAAGTCGGTCATCGTTACCTGATAGTCTTCTTCTCCCTGAAGAAGGAGACACGGTTCGGTCATGGATTCAGCTGTCCAAAGGGGATCATAGGAGAGAATATCTCTCCAGTAGGCCGGATAGGCACCGAGAATCGGCTGGGACGGGTCAAGCTGATCCAGGTCATTCAACTGTTCAAGCTGGGCGTAAAGCGCTTCTTTTTGTTCTTTCTGAGTGTCGGACAATACAGGTGTGAGAGAATAGAGAAAATCAAATTGTTCCCGCATCAGTGCAGCCAGATCTCTGGCAGGAGCGGCCATAAAAATAAATCCGGCAGCCTGTGTTTCATACTGTTTTAACATATTTCGAATGAGAGGAATCGCCTGTCCGCCCAGACTGTGTCCGGCCACATAGATTCTTGAAGCATCGATCTGAGGCTGATCGGAGAGCAGCTTTACGGCTTCGGATGCGTCGATAAGGGTTTCCTGTTTTAATGTCAGATCGATATCGGAAGCCATTTCTTTACCATATGCATAGGTGCGTTTGTCATATCGGTAGACAGCAATTCCATGAGCGGCAAGACCGTCGGCGATATCTTTAAATGGTTTATTCTCATAAATGGTTTCATCCCGGTCGCTTGGCCCGGAACCGTGGACAAGGATGACAGCCGGAAAAGGACCTTCGCCGTCAGGAAGTGTCAGGATCCCGGAAAGAGACCAGCCTTCGTGATCGGCTACAGGTAATGCAAGCGAAAGTTCTTCATAAGTTTTGGAATCTTCCGGCAGGGTTTCGGATTCGGTCTGTTGATCGGTACTGTCTGTTGTTTCGGACGGCATCTGTTTCGATGAGCATCCGGATAGACTGAAAATAAGTGTGCCGATAAAGAAGAAGGTTAATAGTTTTTTTGTCATATGATAATTCCCCCTTTTTGAAAATAAATTTAGATAATTAGACAATTATCTAAATATCTTTGTTTTCATCATAGCACTTTCCTGTGGAAAGTCAATCAATATTTTTCGTCTTGACAATCATTTTTCAGACGATTATAATGAAAACAACGCGATGATGAGACGAGTAGGGTATGGAACATCACAGAGAGGGACCGTTTGCTGGAAGAGTCCTGTTGGGAAGTATCTGAAGACTACCTCGGAGTGGCTCCAATCAAGCCCGGTGATTCCGTTATCATCAAAATGAAGTGGTTAAACGTGTGCAGAGTGCACGTGACAAAAAGGGTGGAACCGCGAGAATAACTCGTCCCTTTCTATCAGGCAGATGATAGGAAGAGGGCTTTTTTTATTGTATAGATACAGTGATTGGCCCGAATCCTTAGGACCTGAATTTCAAATACAGAATGATGTGAAGGG
>JAEDDO010000194.1 GCA_016298055.1 Frisingicoccus sp. | reverse complement strand
AATAATTTACCTTCTAAAGCTTTTGAATGCTGGCGTGTTATATTGGGACAAAGGAGGTAAGACGATATATGGAAGAATTGCAAAATATGAGAACAAAAATGGAGCAGTACCGTGTATGCAAGGATCCGGCACTGCAGAAAACAATGTCTGTGCCGGAGATGCGTAAGCTTCTGGGACTAAAAAAGACTGAAAGTTACTGGCTAGTCCACAGAAATTTTTTTAAGACAGAAATTATTGGTGGAGTGATGCGGATTGATATTGAGAGTTTTGAAAAATGGTATGCAAACCAGGTAAAGCACAAAAAAGTAAACGGAGAAGCACCGGGCAGGGAACTGACAAAGACATCCTATTCTTTTCAGGAAGCTGCAAACCTTCTGGGAGTGAATAATGCCAATCTGTATGAAATATGGAAGAAAGAAAACCGTAAGACCATAATCGTCGATTTTGTGATGCGTATTCCAAAGGAAGAATTCGAGAAATGGTATGAGCAGCAGGATGTATATAAAAAGGCGGACAAAATGCCCACCATATCAGATATGGAAAAAGACTATATCCGATTTGAGGAAGCTGCCATGCTTTTGGACGTTATGGAGTCGGAGATGCTGAAACTCATCAGAACCAGTGAATACAGGAATCTGTTTGACATTAGGATATTCAACAATAAGAAATGGATATCAAGAAAAAGCTTCCAGTTATTTCTGAATGCACAGAACGAATATCGTATCAATAAAGAAGATAATGAAACTGTAGCGGATGATATGATAGCTGAAACAAAGCAGTATATTTCAAGACAGGAAGCAGCAGAGCTTGCCGGGGTAACTGCTTCAACAATCACAAAATGGATGCAGATGAAAAAATTTTCATGTACGGGCGCCGGAAAGGTGCTTCGGATTCACAGGATGGAATTTTTGAAATGGCTGGATGAGAACAGGGAAGGGGTGTGTTAATATGGCTTTTATCAGAAAGCGAGGAAAGAAATTTGCTGTGATCTATAGAATTAAGGATGATAATGGCAAGGAACGTCAGACCTCTGAAACATTTTCAACACAGAAAGATGCGGAAAGACGGCAAAAAGAAATAGAGTATAAAATGGCCATTGGTAAATTCGAGGTTCCAAAATGTACGACTCTGAAAGAACTCATTGAAGAGTATGTAAAAATTTACGGACATGATAAATGGGGTGTTTCGACTTATGCTGGAAATATCAGTCTGATAAATAATTACATACTGCCGACAATCGGCAAAGTAAAGCTCTCCAGTATCAATACGCATTTCATGGAAAAGTATTATAAGGATCTTTTGGAAATGCCGGCAGTAAAGAGTTCCAAGAATATGGACGGATCCGGTACGATTACAGAATCCACGGTAAATGAAATTCATAAGATATTGAGGAGTGCTTTTCGTCAGGCTGTAAAATGGGATCTGATGGAAAAGAATCCGGCAGTGGATGCAACCGTGCCCAAGGCAAAAACGCAGGAACGTGAGATTTGGACAGCGGAGATGCTGATGCAGGCACTGGAAGCGTGTGATAACAAAATGCTCAAAATAGCATTTCATCTTGCATTTACTGCTACACTTCGTATTGGTGAACTGCTTGGGCTTACCTGGGATGAGATGGATATTTCGGAAGAGGCGATTGCGAACAACAGGGCTTATGTGATTATCAGCAAGCAGGTGGAAAGGGTTTCCAGAGATGCAGTGGAAGCACTAAACTCAAAGGAAATTATTCTGATCTTTCCGACATCAAAGAAAAACAACAAAACCGTCAGGGTTCTGAAAACACCAAAGACAGACAGCAGTACACGAAAAGTATACATTCCAAAATCTGTTGCACAGTGTCTGGTGGAATTGAAAGCGGAACAGGATGAGATCAAGGAAGCTCTGGGAAATGAATATCAGGATTACAATCTGGTAATGGCAACAACCTTTGGCCTTCCAATCGGAGACAGCTATCTTAGGAATAAGATGCAGGATATCATAGATGAGCTTGGATTGCCGGATGTGGTATTTCACAGTCTGCGTCATACAAGTGTGACCTACAAACTGAAACTGAGTGGCGGAGATATCAAGGCCGTACAGGGAGATTCCGGACATGCTCAGGCAGACATGGTAACAGAAGTATATGGCCACATTATTGATGAGGACCGAAGAAAGAATGCAGAAATGATGGAGAATGCCTTTTATAATAAGGAAAATCTCAATCCACAGATGAAAGGATCCGAGGAAAGCAGTAATACGATTGCGGTACCGGAGGGAGTAGATGCGGAACTATTGATGAAGGTACTTGGTAACCCGGAGATGGCGGCACTGCTTACATCACTGGCAAGGACAATGAAGGTATAATATAGGAAGAAAGACGATATTGTGTAGAACAAGTTTCTATACAGTATCGTTTTTGTTTATGGTGAAATGAAGATATGTATGCCAATATATAGCCTTTATTTATGCAGATGATACGGTTCGTATCACGCATGTGACGCATAGATTCTTTTGATTTTTTCTTTCTTTTGTTATGTTGTTTTCAGCCCAAGGGCAAAACAACACATAAGAAAGGAACATGAAAGATGAAAAGAAATGAGAAAAGATTATTAGGAGTAGGAAGTATTTTACTTGTAGCATTTGCTATATGGACGATACTGATTCAAACAGTTGATGTTAGACCAGTAGGACAAAATGGAACTGATATAGGATTTGCAACATTTAACTGTTGGTTTCATGAATTGACAGGTGTACATTTATCTATTTATAATCTGACTGATTGTCTGGAACTATTACCATTATGTATTTGTACTTTTTTTGGTGGACTTGGTCTTTGTCAATTGATTAAGAGAAAAAGTCTTTCAAAAGTAGATCAGGATATTATGATTTTGGGAATCTATTACTTAATTGTAATAATGACATTTACTATTTTTGAAATAATACCAGTAAATTACAGACCAATTTTAATCGAAGGAAAGCTGGAAGCTTCTTATCCATCATCAACAACACTTTTGGTATTGAGTGTAATGCCTACATTTGTGGAACAGATTAGACGTCGTTTAAATAACGTAAGAGTTCAAAAGATTTTAAGTATAGTAACCATATTCTATATGATATTCATGGTTGGTGGAAGATTAATCTCAGGAGTTCACTGGTTTACAGATATTGTAGGATCAGTATTGTTTAGTGCAGGATTATTTTGTATTTACAAAGCAATTATTATGAAAATAATTAAGGAAA
>JAEDDO010000193.1 GCA_016298055.1 Frisingicoccus sp. | reverse complement strand
GCTCCTGAGTCGTTTTAAAATACATTATGTAGCCTCCTCCCATAGTCTGTAATGTACCCAATGTCATCATATATTTACTGACAATAATAATAGCGATTATTATTTATACACTCAATTATATACAAAAAAAGAATTCGTGTATGTAACTTAAGTTACATACACGAATCTAATTGGATAAAGTTTGAATTTTTTTTACATCCAAAATTCGGATCTGTTTTTTCCCTACTTCGATCATTCCCTCGCCTTGCATCTGCATTAATGTTCTCGATAAAGACGGTCTTGCCACCCCAAGATAATCTGCCAGGTCCTCCCGATTCATCTCCACCCGGACAATTCCGTACTCATCCGCTTCCCCCAGTATCCATATGGATATCCGTTCTTTTAAAGAAACTGCACTGACGATATTAATTTTTTTTACAGCAAGCCCTTCTTTTATTGACAGCATTTCAAGAATGTTTTGAATAAGCTGCTTGTGATGTTTGCAGGCATTGCTGCAAAAACTGTAAAAAAATGTTTTCGGCATTTCAATAAGTTCAACATCCGAAAGTGCCCATGCCCCATATTGAAATGTCTGCTCCTCACCAAAAATCTGATTCTCTCTGACAATGTAAAGGATATTCTTCTTCCCGGATATTAAATGTTTTGCAATCGTCACTTGCCCTTTCAGCAATACATAAAAATTTTCAACAGATTCATCCTGCCTAAAAATCACATCACCCTTATGATACATTTTATACTTAAATTTGGCACACCCCAGCATTCGTTTAAGTTCCGCCTCACTGATTCCCTGAAATAACTGATTATTTCCAACTGCTTCCCAATCCAAAAATATCATCTCACTTCCTATTATCTAAATAAATATTATCACTTCTTCTCCATTGTTTCAATAAAATAAAAACGGGCCGTTTCTGAATTTTCAGAAACAGCCCTGGCTATTTATTAATCTTCAATATGAACAATCGCTTTTGCTAACTCTTTTTTACCTTCCATATTGCTCTGTCTGGAAATCATAACGCGCTGAGCCTGAGGACTTCCGGCACCATGAAGAGATTCCGTCAGATAACCGACAGCTGCGGTTCCCATCGTAAGGTTTTCAATAAGACGCATAATTTTAAAACGATCCATAACGTCTACACCTTCCCGGCCCGCAAAATACTTACGAACAATCGGTCCTGTAACCGGATGATTAATATCCTTCTCAGACGGCAAAGTAACCATCAACCCACCAGCAATATCCTGAGCAAGACGTGCAATTTCATATGGAAAACGTGTAACATTCTGTTTACATACATTGGCAAGCATCAAATCGATCAGATAGTTTCCGGATGCTGTCTCTGTACCTTCTGAAGAACAGGCAATGCCACAACAATATAATGTTTCATTCAGGTGCGTCATCTCAATTAATTTATCTTTAATATGAGAAGCTTTTTCGGCACCGTTATACTCTGCCGCCAATGCGGAAGCACCGATAAGTACATCGCCCACACCAACTTTACATCCACCGTAGCTCTGTCTGTGATATCCGGCAAAACGTTCAACGAGAACACCTGCAAATTCGGTCTCACCATTCAGGAAAATACGATCATTCGGAACAAAAACATTATCAAATACTGTAAGTGCTTCCATTCCGCCATAAACTGTGTTGCCCAGATCAAGTTCACAGCCTTCTGTCTTTCTTGTATCGCAGCTCTGACGTCCAACCACCATCATAAGACCTTCCGAATCCAGCGGAACCGCAAAGGATACGGCATAATCTTTATCATCCGGTCCCATGGCAATTGTCGGCATAACAAGAACTTCATGTGAATTAACAATACCTGTCTGATGGGCTTTTGCTCCGCGGACAACAATGCCATCCGGACGGCGTTCCACAACATGGAGGAAAAGATCCGGATCTGCCTGTTTGGATGGTGCAAGACTTCTGTCACCTTTTGTATCTGTCATAGCACCGTCTACTGTCAGGTCATTCTCCTGAACATAGGCTGCAAATTTCTTAAAATTCTCATGATACCGGGTTCCATATTTCTGATCTACCTCATAAGTTGTGCTGTACACAGCGTTAAATGCATCCATACCGACACATCTCTGAAAACATGCTGCTGTTTTCTGTCCCAGAAGACGCTGCATCTTCACTTTTTTGACCAAATCTTCCGCACTCTGATGAATATGTGTAAAACGGTTGATCTTCTCTCCTGTCAGGTTTGATGTGGCCGTCATCAGATCTTCATATTCCGGCATTAAGGCCAGATCATAGGTTGCCTTCACAGAATTCACAGATGGCTGAAGAATCGGATGTCCTACAGGTGTGTGAATTTCCTCCCCAAAAAGATAGATTTTCATTTTAATTTTCTTTAAGCTCTCTTCATATTCTTTTCCACTCATTAATGCCATAATAAACTCTCCTTACAAAATCATTTACATTGTTAATAATTTATCTCGCAATTTTCATGCCAATAAATCAAGGAATTATGGCCGTCCTTTTACAAACCCTGTCCTATAATATTCTCATTTTTGAGATTTTATTGTCTCATTTTTGAGATATTTCTCATATTTAAGAATTATCTTTTTTCTTTTGTTCCAGATATCTTTTACGTCTGGAAAGGGTTTTCAGATTCACATGAAGTTTTTCCGCTGTTTTTTCTAACGTTCCATAAGCTTCATAATAATCTCGAATATACTGTAATTCCATCTGCTCCAGCAAATCCTTCAAATCAATTTCTTCCAACGATGCATTATCTTTAATAAATTTTGACTCCTGCTCCCATATCTGAGCCATGGATATTGTATTTTCATCACTTAATATTACCATTTTTTCAATCATATTTTTAAGCTCACGTACATTTCCCGGCCATCTATACTCCTCCAGCATTTTGTAAGAATAGGCACTGAGGGTCTTATTCGTTTTGAACTTATCATTAAATTGTTTCAAATAATAATTCGCCAGAGGAACAATATCTTTCTTCCGCTCCCGAAGTGGAGGAATATCCAGACGCACCACATTCAAACGATAATACAAATCTCTGCGGAATTCATTTGCCTCAACCATCTGTAAAAGATCTCTATTTGTCGCCGCAATGACACGTACATCCACTTTCTTAGGCTTACTTGAACCAATACGAAGTACCTCATTTTCCTGAAGAACTCTTAACAAACGCATCTGTACGTCCAAAGGCATCTCACTGATCTCATCCAGAAACAATGTTCCTCCGTCTGCCACCTCAAAA
>JAEDDO010000040.1 GCA_016298055.1 Frisingicoccus sp. | reverse complement strand
TCGCCGACGCCTTTCAGACATCGGACAGAATCTGTCATCTGCATAATCTACCCCCATAAAAAGGGGATGCTCAAAAAGCATCCCCTCAAATCACATTTTAAAATGATGTCCTTACTCAACAGAAAGAACATAATAGTAGATCGGCTGCCCGCCGTTCTGAAGTTCCACATCCACATCCGGATATTTTTCTTTAACCTGTTCTGCCAGTTCTTCTGCATCCTCCTGAGCAGTATCGGAACCGTAATAAATACTGATCAACTCAGAATCTTCATCCACCAGTGTATCAATAAGTTCCATCGTTGCCTCTGAAATATCCTTTGCTACAGAAAGGATACCCGCATCACCGATACCCATAATATCACCTTCGGATATAATTTTGTCATCGATCATCGTATCACGCACAGCATAGGTCACTTCACCGGATTTTACCCGGGCAATTTCTTCCATCATATGATCCATGTTTGTCTGGACGGATTCACCGTCAATATAGTTGACAACCGCTGTGATTCCCTGAGGAACAGTCTTCGTCGGAACAATAACCAGTTCTTTTCCTTCCGCAAGAATCTTCGCCTGCTCAGCAGCAAGGATTATATTACCGTTGTTTGGCAGCACATAGATCGTATCGGCATTCACATGATCAACCGCTTTTAAAATATCTTCTGTACTTGGATTCATCGTCTGACCGCCCTCGATCACATAATCCACACCAAGTCCTTTAAAGATTTCATTCATACCTTCTCCGATGGAAACGGCAATAAAACCAACCGGTTTTCTCGGTGCCTCATAGACTTCCTTCTGTTTTGCAGCCTGACGCTCTGCATCCTTGATAACTTTCTCCTGGTGTTCCTCACGCATATTATCAATCTTCATACTTGTCAGGGAGCCATATGTCAGACCTTTCTGAATGGCAAGTCCCGGATCATTCGTATGTACGTGAACTTTAACGATATCCTCATCATTCACGCACACGATGCTGTCACCGATGGAAGAAAGATATTCTTTAAATTCATTCTCTGTATTCTGATCGTAAGGCTTCTCCAGCATAACGATAAATTCTGTACAATATCCGAACTTAATATCCGCTGTATCAATATCTTCATTATTAGATACGTTCACTTTGGATGACGGTTTGAAAGTTTCAGATAAATCCAGTTCTTTTCCAAGAAGACCGTCAAAAGCACCTTTCAGCACTTCCATAAGTCCCTGTCCGCCCGAGTCAACAACGCCGGCCTGTTTCAGTACAGGAAGCATCTCCGGTGTCTGGCTGAGAACATAATCTCCATATTCCAGAATCTTTTCAATGCCTTCAACAAGATCTTCTGTCTCACCGAATACCTCAAGTGCCTTCACCGACATGCCCTTCGCAACTGTGAGGATTGTTCCCTCCTTCGGCTTCATAACTGCTTTATAAGCTGTCTCAGAAGCCCGCTCCAGCGCAGATGCCAGAACAGAAGCATCGATCACATCAACTTCTTTGATCTCCTTTGAAAATCCTCTGAAAAGCTGAGAAAGAATAACGCCTGAGTTACCTCTGGCACCTCTTAACGCTCCCTGTGAAATTGCTTTTGCAAGACTTTCCATCGTTGGATTCTCGATCGCCTGTACTTCTCTTGCAGCAGACATAATCGTCATTGTCATATTCGTTCCTGTATCACCATCCGGAACAGGAAATACGTTTAACTCGTTGATCCATTCTTTTTTAGAGTCTAATCTCTGTGCTCCTGACAGGAACATCTTTTTGAGCATGTTCGCATCAATTGTATTAATAACCACCGCTGGTTCCTCCTTAATGTCAATCAATTACCCGGACACCTTCAACGAAGATGTCGATCCGGCCAACTTCCATTCCTGTAAACTGCTCGACTTTGTATTTTACATTATTCATCAAGTTATCAGCAACGGTTGCTATACTCACGCCATAAGCAATAATTACATGAAAACGGATATTGATCTGATTGTCTTCAATAGTGACTTCCACACCTTTCGTAAGGCTTTCTCTCTTAAGAAGTCTGGTAAGACCGTCTTTTACACTGATCATTCCCATGCCAACAATACCAAAACATTCAATCGCTGTCAAGCCAGCATATTTAGAAATAACATCAAGATCAATGGCAACACTGCCGCCTTCTTTATTCAAGTGTCCTTTCATAGCGAGAACCTCCAATTCTATATTGATGGTACCGGAACCCGAATTTTTTGCCCCGGATACCCTAGTCATACATACATTATAACCGCTTTCCCTAAAAAAGAAAATATATATTTTCCACTTTACAAAAAAATATGTCATTATTTATAAATCTATACTTGCATTTAGCGAAATAATCTGATAGAATTGATTTGTTGTAAACCTGTAGGGTCAAAATCATCTTTTAAGGAGGTGGCAGGCAATGGCAAAATGTGCAATTTGTGAAAAAGCAGCTCACTTTGGTATCAAAGTGTCTCATTCACATAGAAGAAGCAATAAAATGTGGAAATCTAACATTAAGAAAGTTAAAGTAAACGATAACGGAACACCAAAGAAACTTTATGTATGTACTTCCTGTTTACGTTCCGGTTTAGTTGAAAGAGCTTAACCCGAGGTTGGCTCTGAACGATCACCTTAATTTTAGAAATCATAAGGCAGCATTTATGCTGCCTTTTTTCTTTATTGTATATGTGCAGGAAAGTTCGAAAAACTTTACTAATGTAAAAAAGACAGCTTTTGCAGGCTGTCTTTTCGTTTCTATCCTTAATTTTTAAAGATCAATTCTTCATTTCCCAGCAGAATCCGATCTCCTGCTTTCAACTCTTTCTCCTGATCATCCATCACAAGAATACCGTTTACAAATGTATGGTTTGTAGATTCATGGTCTCTGATCCAGTATTTTCCATCTCTGTAACAAAGAACCGCATGAACTCTGCTGACAGCCGGATTGCCGGAGATACAGATATCATTGCCTGCAGACTTTCCAATATACATCTCTCTTGGCTCAACCATGTAGATCTCCTGACTGGATCTGCGCAGCAGGCAGGCCTTTGCGTCATCATCCATCGGATCTTCAACTTCGATCGGTGCCGGTTTGGCAACAGGAATTTCAGGTATATCCACCGGTGCCGGTTCTTCTGTGTGATCGCCAAAAGCAAGCGAAATCTCTTCTTTCAAGACATCCACACTTTCAGCAGCAGGGATACTTTCCAGTGTCGCCTTGATATCACCAAACCCATCCAGATCATCTTTCACTGCTTTTGTATCTGAAGAAACAGCTTCAAAAGTTTTTTGTATATCATCCTGCAGATTTACAGACTGAGGGACAGCAACTTCCTTCTCAGGCATAACCGTTTTTGTCTCCGGAACGTCGATTGGCGCTGACGAAATATTCGAAACCTTCTCCTGAGATTCGAGGAAAGCATAAAACTTTCTGTAATCCAGGCTCCTGTTGCTGCTTATATAACGAATCACATTGCCAAGCCATGTCATATCCGCATCCTGTGCATAAAGCATGTTAACAAGCATCTCTTTAAGGAACAGGCGAAGAGGTCTTGCCGGAAGTACCCCTTCTTTTACAGGAACATACACACAGGATATCTGACGATTCGCCTCATCGTAAAATACACTGTTGATTCCAAGAAGCACATGATCCGGATTCAGATCATGTTTTTCGACAACCATAAACACTTCTGTCAATGATTTCAGGAGACTGAGTGCTTCTTCCTTGTTAAATTCCTGAGCTAAAAGTTGTTTTAATGTTATTCTGTTCTCAAACGAATAAAACAGAGTAAAAGCCTTATCATTCTCAAATTCCGTTCTCAAAAAGAACGGACTGTCCACATCCAGATACTTTTTAAATTCTTTCTTATCAATCTCACTGATTGGATCGACAACGATAAGTGCTTCGTTGTCTTCGTTAAAATTAATTTTTGATACACTCATGTTTTCACCTTGTCTTATGTTCGTATTTCGGCCCATTTGCCGATCAACCAAATTATTTACAACA
This sequence comes from Frisingicoccus sp., assembly GCA_016298055.1. GTDB lineage: Bacteria > Bacillota > Clostridia > Lachnospirales > Lachnospiraceae > Frisingicoccus. The sequence goes on along the minus strand of JAEDDO010000040.1, from coordinate 11,545 downwards.
GAAAAAATTATAACTCAAGATCAGACAGAAGAGAATGAGACAGATACTTAAAACAGCTGAATGAATAAACATCATGATCGTCATACCAACCGCAATCCAGAACATGGCAAAACCTATAATGCGTTTCATAAGCATCTCTCCCGGATTTCTGTTCTCTATATCTTATGCTTCCGGTCTGAAATCTGTGTTATTTATCTTCTACAATCTCACTGACTTTTTCAGCCACTTTTTCATCTTCCATCGGATCGCCCTTTGTAAAACGGTCCATTATATCCGGAACCATATCGATCAGCTTCATAAACGGAGACTGATGACTCTCCACCGGAATCACTTTAACGACATCCCCCCGGATAACAAGAACGGCGCACGGATCCATGTCACAGCCGATACCGCCTCCGGCACTGTCTTTTTTCTTTGCATCAGAAGCCATCGAACCGGCTCCCATTCCAAAATGAACATCCACTAACGGGATGATGATCGTGTCATTGACTGTAATCGGTTCGCCCACAACGGTTTTTGTTGAAAGAACGGTATTCATTCCGTCAAAAAGTGACTGAATTGATGTACTGAATGTGTTTACTGCCATAAGGTCTCCTCCTTACCTTTCCTGATATGATTTACACAGGCGATCAGCTTTCTTATATTTTTATTCATGATGGCACGAAGCCCCCAGTAAACAAAGATATAAAGCTGCAGGCTGCCCTTCACACGCAAGTCGCCTTTAAAAACAGCCTTCTCAAAATCCGGACAAAGTACAATGGCGTTACCATACAAGCCGTAAAGCATACTTGCATATCCCAGTACCTTTCCTGTATCGGACGGTTTTCCAAGTCCAAATAAAATATTGCCGGAAATCTTTCCCGGACGTATCTTTTTTAAAATTGAAATCAATGCTTTCTTTCCGAAAGCAAGACTATTCTGAACAAAATCTGCATTCCACAGTTTCTCTGCCATGTTCTTCTTCTTCGACAACTTCTCCCATTTTTTCCGGACATTGTCGATTGATTTTTCTGCCCGCACAAAAACTTTCTGAATTTTTTCACCCAGGCTTTCCCTGGATTCCGGTGCCGATGTCTGTGAATCGAATTTTTGTTTTTTTTGAGAAGGTTTCTTTTGAACTGTCGGAACATCCTGCCTGTCATCCTTCTCTTTTTTTTCCGAAGGCGGAGGCTCGATCCGCGTTACAGACGGAGCATCATCTGCAATGACATCACTTTCCTTCTCCGCCTTCTCATCTATACCTATGTCTATGGTCTCATCGCCAACCGGAGGCAAAACCGGATCCGGTATAGCCTCAGCCTCCTCCGGACTGTCCCTTTTCTCCGTATCAAAAAGACGAAACCATAGAAAATTCACCCTGGCCCGAAGCTTTTTCTCCTTAAATCCGCCCTGGACCTTCAGTGCCCCGAAAAGCCAGGACACCTTACCTTCTGCCTCCGGATCATCATCATATTTTCCCGAAAGCTCATAACAAACAGGTACAAACAGAACGATAAGCATCAGCGCGAGAAGCAATCCGATAATTCCGAGAAGAATATATCCAACGATTTTTAAAATTAACAGAATGATATGTAACACACCAACACCTCTATACTGTAATACCAAGATAACCGCGAACATCAAATCCGCCGGTATGAAGATATACATCTTCAATGATCGACCGGACAACTTCGAAAGCCTCTGTCTTGTCTGACGCAACACCAACAATATACACATTGTCTGTCTGTATATTCCCGGTTCTGAGAAAACGACTTTCATAAATATCGAGAAGATTACCCTTATAATCTGAAAGGGCTATGCAATAATAACCCTTCATCTTTTTCCCGAAAGAAATTTGAAAACGAACCCAGCGTTCCTGTTTAATGGATTCTCCCAAATATAATTTTTTGTGCCATTTCATATAATCACCCAAATCACTTTACATGCTCATGCGTAAACAGATGGTCCTGACAATATTCGTAATTTCCATTACATCTCGAACAGAAACGGAATTCAAGCGTATCATCATCTTCATCCGTACGACCGCAGATCGCACACTTATGATGAGCGGCAGAACGGGCAGCCTTCTTCACCGCTTTATTATAATTCATCCGCCGATGCATCTGCTTTGGTGAAATACGCTTTCTGCGAACAATCGATGAAAAATACAAAATAAAGTTCAGAAGCGAAATCAGAATTGCCACACGTGTTCCAAAACCGCCGGTAACAAAACTGTAACCGTACGCCAGTATGGAAAGATATCCCATCCACTTCATCTTGATCGGGATGATAAACATCAGAAGCACTTCCATATCCGGATATTCAAAAGCAAATGCCAGAAAAAGGGATGCATTGATAAAAGTGGTATCCAGATAATAAACTCTGCCTGTGATCAGGTAAACAACAATAGCCGCCAGAACGGTTCCGAGAACGCCTGAAAAATAGTAAACATTAAAGCGAAAACTTCCCCATGTCCGTTCAAGTATATTGCCGATCATATAATAAAAGTACAAAGTGATGATAAAAAACAACAGATTCGTCGACGGCGACTGAAGCAAAAATGTGAAAATACGCCATATCTGCCCTTTCAGGATCATACTTGCATCAAGCATAAAATAAGCTTCATAGACGCCGGGCGCAAATAGCCGTAAAAACATTCCCGCGCCGTAAAGGACAATAATATAACGCATTAAATTCGGTATGGCATATCTGCCAAACTTTCTTTCAAGCTTATCCAATAAAGACATAATTCAACCTCTCTGCTAATATTAAAGGGGCTGCCGCACAAAAGCCGCCCCCTTCTTGCATTTATCTCATCTACCTAATATCCTCATTATAGTAAAAGCCCGGTTCTTTGTCAACCGGATTCACTCTGTTACATCCCCTGTCCGGGGATGTAAATAACCTCATTTTCCTCCAACATAAGCGGTGACATTTGAGGATTTGCGTTGCGAAGTGTGTCGTAATCCAGCTTAAAATGATCTAAAACCCAGTCCAGCGTATCTCCCTTTTTAACAATATAGGGCATGTTTTTGACCGGTATACATAGTTTATCACCAATTTTAAGGTTATAAACATCCACATTCGGATTTTTTTCCATCAGCTCAGAAAGGGATATCCCGTAAAATCGTGATATTTTGTACAGACTATCCCTCTCTTTAATTTCATGGAACATCCCATCACATCTGTCATAATCATTATCCTGACGACGCAGAAAATAATTCATAAGCACACCTGTTTTTTTATTTATGGTATGCCCTTCTGTGCAAGAGTGTGCTTATCCCGTTCAAAGACAGTATTGAGTTTTTGGCCGATTTGTACTATAATATTTTCGTTAAAAAACTAATATCTGGAAAACTCCATAGGAGGAATAACATGAATCATACATATAGATTAGGCATTGACGTAGGATCGACTACAGTTAAGATTGCCTGTCTGAACGAAGAAAATCAGGTGATCTTCTCGGATTATGAACGTCATTTTGCCAATATCCGCGAAACTCTGCTGGATCTGATCACAAAAGCCCGCAAGGCTCTCGGCAATATCAGTGTTCACGGAATGATCACCGGTTCCGGCGGTATGTCTATCGCCAAACCTTTAAATATTCCATTTGTACAGGAAGTTATTTCTGTATCTACCGCTCTCCAGTTTTTTGAACCAAAAACAGATGTGGCCATTGAACTTGGTGGAGAAGATGCAAAGATCATTTATTTTTCACAAGGCAATATTGAACAGCGTATGAATGGTATCTGTGCCGGTGGTACAGGTTCTTTTATTGACCAGATGGCTTCTCTGCTCCAGACAGATGCCTCCGGCCTGAATGAATATGCCAAAGATTATAAGTCTGTTTACCCGATCGCGGCACGCTGCGGTGTTTTTGCAAAATCCGATATTCAGCCTCTGATCAACGAAGGTGCAACGAAATCCGATTTATCCGCTTCTATTTTTCAGGCCGTTGTCAATCAGACGATCAGCGGTCTTGCCTGCGGTAAACCGATTCGCGGTCATGTGGCATTTTTAGGCGGTCCGCTTCACTTTTTATCTGAACTCAAAGAAGCTTTTATCCGAACACTCCATCTGACAGGTGAATATATTATCGCACCGGAGAACTCTCATCTGTTTGCGGCTATGGGTGCCGCCATGAATGACTGCTGTACAGAAAGCCAGAGTCTTGATGCTATGATTGAGCTGCTCTCTTCCGATATTAAGATTGAAGTTGAATCGAAGCGTATGGAGCCGCTTTTTAAAGATCAGGCAGATTATGATGCATTTACAGAACGCCACAATAAGCATACGGTAAAAAAAGGAAGCCTTTCGGATTATGAAGGTGACTGTTTCCTCGGTATTGATGCGGGCTCAACAACAACAAAAGTTGCCATTGTAGGTGAGGACGGAACACTCCTCTATTCTTTCTACAGCAGCAACAACGGAAGTCCTTTAAATACAACAATCCGTGCGATCAAAGAAATCAAAGAACTTCTTCCGGACAGTGCGCGAATTGTACGCTCCTGCTCTACCGGATACGGCGAAGCCCTTTTAAAATCCGCATTTATGCTGGATGAAGGTGAAGTTGAGACAGTTGCCCACTACTATGCTGCCGCATTTTTTGAGCCGGAAGTAGACTGCATTCTGGATATCGGCGGTCAGGACATGAAATGTATTAAAATCAAGAATAACACCGTCGATAACGTGCTTTTAAATGAAGCATGCTCCTCAGGCTGCGGATCCTTTATCGAAACCTTTGCCAAATCTCTGAACTATGAGATTGCTGATTTTGCAAAGGTGGCACTTTTTGCAAAGAACCCGATTGATCTGGGCTCACGCTGTACCGTATTTATGAATTCCAACGTTAAGCAGGCCCAGAAAGAAGGGGCCGAAGTCGGCGACATTTCCGCCGGTCTTGCTTACTCCGTTATCAAAAACGCCCTTCTTAAAGTTATTAAACTGACAGATCCGAAGGATCTCGGCCGTAAAGTTGTTGTTCAGGGTGGTACTTTTTATAATGATGCTGTCCTTCGAAGCTTTGAGCGCATTGCTGAATGTGAAGCCGTTCGTCCGGATATTGCCGGAATTATGGGAGCCTTCGGTGCAGCTCTGATCGCCAGAGAACGTTACGACGGCACCGAGTCCACGATGCTTCCGCTGGATAAGATGATCAATCTTAAATATACAACTTCCATGGGACGCTGCAAAGGCTGTACAAACAGCTGTCACCTGACGATCAACCGTTTCAGCGGCGGACGTCAGTTTATCACAGGAAACCGCTGCGAAGTCGGCATCGGCAAAGCAAAATCGGACAACAATGTTCCGAACTTGTTTGAATATAAATATAACCGTATTTTCAATTATGAACCGTTGACGGAAGATAAAGCCCCTCGCGGCAAAGTCGGTATTCCAAGGGTTCTGAATATGTACGAAAATTATCCTTTCTGGTTTACCTTCTTTACAAAGTTGGGTTATCAGGTCGTACTTACACCTCAGTCCTCGGCAAATATCTATTCGCTCGGAATTGAATCTATCCCGAGTGAATCGGTCTGCTATCCGGCCAAACTGGTCCACGGACATATTATGTGGCTGATCAAAAATAAGATTGATTTTATTTTCTATCCGAGCATTCCATATGAGCGCGAAGAGGTAGAAGGTGCAAATAACCACTACAACTGCCCGATCGTCACTTCATATTCGGAAAATATTAAAAACAACGTGGAAGAACTGGCTTCAGAACATATCCGCTTCATGAATCCGTTCCTTTCATTAAATGATGAAGCCCACATTGAACAGCGTATGATTGAGGAATTCTGTCTGTCACAGAATATTTCTGAGGAAGAGATCCGTGCCGCTGTCAAAGCTGCCTGGGATGAACTGGCCGCAGCCCGCCAGGATATGAAAGATAAGGGCGAAGAAACGATCAAGTATCTCCGGGATCACCATATGAAGGGAATCGTACTTGCCGGCCGTCCATACCATATTGATAAGGAGATCAATCACGGCATACCGGAACTGATCACATCTTATGGCATTGCGGTACTGACAGAAGACAGTGTCTCCCATCTTGCTGAAGTCGAACGACCACTCATCGTTTCTGACCAGTGGATGTATCACTCCAGACTGTATAAAGCAGCCCAGTTTGTAAAAACTCAGGAAAATCTGGAATTAATCCAGCTCAACTCCTTCGGCTGCGGTCTGGATGCAGTGACAACGGATCAGGTTAAAGATATCCTGACCGGCTCCGGAAGGCTTTACACTTGTCTGAAGATCGATGAAGTCAGCAACCTGGGAGCAGCCCGTATCCGTATCCGCTCTCTGATTGCGGCGATCCGTCTCCGTGAACAGAAAAATATCCACGGTGATATTCGCTCCAGTGCTCATGACCGTATTATTTTCACAAAAGAGATGGCAAAAGATTATACAATCCTCGCCCCGAATATGTCACCGATCCATTTTGACATTTTAATTGAAGCACTCCGGCATAACGGGCTGAATGTGGAACTTCTTCCGGACTGCACAAAAGAGACGATTGATATCGGTTTAAAATATGTAAATAATGATGCCTGCTACCCTTCCATTTGTGTTGTCGGACAGATCATGCAGGCATTGCTCTCGGGAAAGCATGATTTAAATAAGGTCGCTGTTGCTATCACTCAGACCGGAGGCGGCTGCCGTGCTACCAATTATATCGGCTTTATCCGCCGCGCCCTTGAAAATGCGGGAATGCATCAGATTCCTGTCATTTCCATCAATGCAGGCGGCTTAGAGACCAATCCGGGACTCAAATTCACACCAAAGCTTATTATCGGTGCTATGCAGGCTCTCGTTTACGGCGATGTATTTATGCGTGTACTGTACAGAATGCGTCCATATGAACTTTATCCGGGTTCTGCCGACCGTCTCCATGAATACTGGAAAAAGATATGCATTGATTCGATCACAGGCAAGAATCGAAACAGCTTTAAGAAAAATATTCAAGGAATTATCCGCGATTTCGACCAGCTTCCGATCGATGAGACTTTGAAAAAACCGCGCGTTGGTATTGTCGGCGAAATTCTTGTTAAATTCTCACCATCCGCCAACAATTATCTTGTTGATCTGCTTGAACAGGAAGGCGCAGAAGCCGTCATGCCGGATCTGCTGGACTTCTTCCTCTACAGTGCCTATAACAATAACTTCAAACACGAAAAACTCGGAAAGAGCAAAAAAAGTGCTGTTATGGGAAATATGGTTATTCAGGCCCTTGAAACAATTCGAAAAACAGCACGTAAAGAATTCGAGAAGAGCCGCCACTTCCAGCCTCAGGCACATATTCAGGATCTGGCAAAATATGCCGAACCGATTGTATCTATCGGCAATCAGACCGGTGAAGGCTGGTTCTTAACAGGTGAGATGATCGAACTCATCCATCAGGGTGCCGGCAACATCGTATGTACCCAGCCATTTGGATGCCTTCCAAACCACATCGTAGGTAAAGGTGTCATAAAAGAACTCAGAAATACATATCCGGGCTCCAACATTGTCGCTATCGACTACGATCCGGGCGCAAGCGAAGTTAACCAGGTCAATCGAATTAAACTCATGCTTGCAACAGCAAACAAAAATCTCCAGGATGGCCTTTGACCAATGGACCAATGGGGACGGAGTTTGTGGCTTGGCAAAAACAGGAATGAATAGATAAGGGGTAGGTGTAATCCACGAGGATTGCACCTGCCCCTGTTTAAATTCATCTAGGTTTTCGAAGCCACAAACTCCGTCCCCATTGGTCATTCTTCGGCTACCATCTGATAGGTCGGCTCGATTTCATACATAACTGACTGCTCTTGCTCCTCAGCTTTGAACTCCACAATGCCAAGTCCAAAGTACTTTTCAAAAAACACTTTCAGTTTTTCAATGACGCCTTGCTTCTTTTTTGCTCTGCCTCCACCGCCGAATCGTGATACCGGTGGCATAAGCTTGTCAATCTCTGTTCCTGTCGTTTTCAATGTTCCGTCACGAAAAGCATTTGAAATAAATTTACTGGTTTCTTCCGGTTTAAGCTTTTCGGTCATAATGATTTCAGTCAAATCCTGTTTTTCCTGTTCCAGAACAAATCTACGCCAATCGGTAGTAACCTGTGTATCAACATTAACATGGCTTATGAAGGCTTCAATGAGTTCTTTCTTACTGCGGAGCTGAATGCTTGCATCAACCGATTTCCGGATAGAAGCAAGAATTTCTTTGTCCTCACAGTTGCCATCATGATACTTCTCAACCAACATCAATATGTAGTCAATATTGATTTCCACTTGCTTGATAAGTTCGATTTCAAATTCAATATCGTCTGTAATATCTTCTTTTTCGGCATTGCCTTTTCTACGGTACTTATCGTAGAGGTCAAGATAGATACTCTGATAATTCTGCAAATCTCTTGCGACGATACTGTCCATTTCTGTAAACTGGTCAAAGGACGAAAGAATGTTTCTCATACTGAGGATCTCACCGAACAGTCTGATAAAATCTTTCTCTGCCTGTTCTCCGACAATCTGACTATCAAGAGGATATTTCGTTTCCAACTTTTCAAGCAAATCAATATAGCCGGGGTGATACCTGCCATCGTTGTCCTCATAGCCGTTCCAGTAATCATTGAAGCTCTTTAGAAGCACAATACCACTTGCGTTCTTATCTCCAAAGAGGGCAATTGCATCGTCCGTAGCTTTCTGTAAATTACGGAAGCAAATAATATTGCCGTAGGTCTTAACAGAATTCAGAATACGATTTGTTCTGGAATAAGCTTGAATCAGTCCATGCATTTTCAGATTTTTGTCCACCCATAAGGTGTTGAGCGTTGTTGCATCAAAACCTGTAAGAAACATATTCACAACAATCAGCAAATCCACTTCACGATTCTTCACTCGCATAGACAAATCTTTATAGTAGTTCTGGAACCTATCAGAAGAAGTGTTAAAATTGGTGTTAAATGCAGCATTGTAATCTCCAATTGCACTTTCAAGGAAGTCACGGGAAGTCTGGTCAAGAGCATCGGTGTCAAAGCCTTCTTCATGAAGAACATCCTCGGGGTCATCCTCATTTGCAGCATAACTGAAAATCGTAGCAATCGTAAACTGACGGTGACTCTCCCCAATCTGTCTCCGGAATTCCTTGTAATACTTCATAGCCATCGGAATAGAGCTGACAGCGAACATGGCGTTGAATCCTGCCATGCGTTTACCTTTCAAGGAATAAAAGCTGTTTCTTTTGGTTTTTTGGTCAAAATGTTCCAGAGTATATTTGACGATTTCTCGAATACGCTCTGGTGCCCCCATTGCCTTTTCAATATCAATGGCAGATACATTCTTGTCCTTTATGTCCTCTTTTTCCTTGACTGTGTTCACATAGTCAATGCGGAAAGGAAGAACATTACCGTCATTGATCGCATCCACGATGGTATATGTGTGGAGCTGGTCTCCAAAGGTCTGTGGTGTGGTCAGCATTTTCATGTGCTTTCCTTTTCCTGCATTGGCGGCGAAAATCGGTGTGCCGGTAAAGCCGAACAAATGATATTTCTTGAATGCTTTTACAATCTTGGCGTGCATATCCCCAAACTGGCTGCGGTGGCACTCGTCAAAAATGATAACACAATGCTTGTTGAACACCTCATGTCCTTTGTTCCTGGTCACGAAGTTATCCAGCTTCTGAATGGTCGTGATAATAATTTTATATTGATGATAACCGCCTTTTTCATCCCTGTCCTCAAGCTGTCTCTGCAATATTTTTGTAGAAGCATTGCTGTTGGCAGAGCCTTTTTCAAAGCGATCATATTCTTTCATAGTCTGATAATCAAGGTCCTTTCTATCGACTACAAACAGAACTTTGTCCACATAAGGAAGTGCAGATGCAAGCTGTGCGGTTTTAAAAGAGGTCAAAGTTTTTCCGCTTCCTGTTGTATGCCAGATATATCCTCCGGCATCAATCGTTCCCATTTTCTTATAGTTCGTAGAAACCTCGATGCGGTTCAGAATACGCTCAGTCGCTGCAATCTGATAAGGTCGCATGACCATCAGAATTTCTTCTGTTGTAAAAACACAATACTTGGTCAGCACATTCAAAATAGTATGCTTGGCAAGGAATGTTTTCGTGAAATCAATAAGGTCTGCAATCACCTTATTATTACCGTCTGCCCAGAAAGAAGTAAACTCAAAACTGTTGCTTGTTTTCTTCGACTTCTGTTTTGCGGATTCGCCCATTTCCTTGATGTGGCTGTTTCTGGTGGTGTTGGAATAATACTTGGTGTGCGTTCCGTTGGAAATAATGAAAATCTGCACATACTCATACAAGCCGCTTGACGCCCAAAAGCTGTCACGCTGATAGCGTTTGATCTGGTTAAAGGCTTCACGGATTGCAACACCACGGCGTTTCAGTTCCACATGGACAAGTGGCAAACCGTTAACAAGAATGGTCACATCATAGCGTGTGCCATGGTTGCCCTCGGTTTCCTCATACTGATTGATAACCTGCAAATAGTTGTTATGAATGTTCTTTTTGTCTATGAGCTGAATATTCTTGGAAGTTCCATCATCCCTGCGAAGTACCTTTACATGGTCAGTCTGAATGGTGCGACTTTTTTCGACAATGCCCTCGTTGGCGTTGGCAAGGGTTTCCGTGAAGAAACGCTTCCACTCGCTGTCGGTAAAGGTATAATCGTTCAAAAGTGTGAGCTGCCGTCTGAGGTTGGCAATCAGACTATTTTCGTCATGGATGGTAAGGTACTCATATCCCTGTTCGGTCAGCAGACGGATAAATTCCTTTTCAAGAGCCGCTTCGCTCTGAAAACTGTCAGAGCGTGAGCTTTCCGGCGTGTATTCAGCGACAACGGTACTCTCATTGGTTGCGGCAATGATATTGTATATGCTCATGCGGCATCCTCCTTTGTTGTTTATTGCTTTTTGAAGGTCAGCAGTTTATCTCGGTAATATTCGTATTGATTTTTTCGTGCTTCAATCTCTGCGGGTAAGCCAAAAGAAATATTATTGCAGAGAACATCAAAGCGATTGAGAATGGAAACAATGCGCCTTTGTTCCTCTATGGATGGAACATGAATCTTCGCCTTGCTTATATTATCGTTGTAAAGCCTTGCAATAGTTCCGCCAGTCGCTATATTCCATGGCTGTAATTGATAATAATAATAGAGGTAGCTGTTCAACACAATACTTTCATCATTGTCAATCCAAACAATATTGGAATCTTGGAAGTATGCAGGTTTTCCGTCAAATGCAACCGTTCTTCCAATTGTTCCTGCCGCAGAAATAAGAATATCTCCCTTTTTCGGATAAGGGTATATCGCCTTATATTCCTCGAATTTTTCCTTTGTTATATAGGCATCAGGCTCTTTTCCAAATGTACCAATTTTGAAGAATGGGATATCTCCATCAGCACTTGTTTCAGATTTCATAATACGTTTGCACATAGAAATTTTACCTACAAATCCAAGTTCAAGGGTAATCGCACCAAAAACATATTGACAAAGCAGAATCAATCCATTAAACTTGTCTGTCTGTCTGTCTGTCTGTCTGTCTGTCTGTCTGTCTGTCTGTCTGTC
>JAEDDO010000192.1 GCA_016298055.1 Frisingicoccus sp. | reverse complement strand
TCATTTTTTGAAAAAAATTTTAATAACCAAGTTCTTCGCCGACAAGGATGATCTTAATTCTTCCGGCAGGGGCACTGCGGCGGGTAACAACAAACTGGTTGCAGATACAATCCGGACTCATGCAGTCCATGCACCGGCCGACCTGAGTACATGGTGTTTTTCTGTCAAGACGGATCGTGTTCATCGGTGCAGCCGTGTTGCGTGCCCGGTCTACGGCGGACTCGAGATTATCGGCAACTTTATTCATGCCGGCAATGATAACGACATTGGATGGGCCGAAGATCAGAGACGCCACACGATTGCCTGTGCCGTCAATATTCACCAGTTCGCCGTCCATTGTAATCGCATTAGTACTCATAAAGTAATAATCACAGACAGCAACTTTTCCGAAAAATTCCTTTTTTTCTTCTTCTGTTTTCGGCACAGTCCGGTCAAGAACCGTGCAGTCCCATGCTTTTAAGGCAGGAATAAGACCAATCTCATTGATGGACATGGAGCCGCCCCAGGAAACACTGGATCCGGGTGTGACAAAGCGCAGAGCCATCTTAAGGGCATCATCCTTATTATCAACGTAATAGGCTTCCATTCCCCGTTTGTCCAGATTTTTAATTAATGTTTCAGCAGCTGTTTCGTAAAATTTTTTCTTAGGATTCATTGAATCATCTCCCTGTTATTTCGTTACACACAGTATATCATTTGAAGTCCTTAAGCTCAAGAAAGAAAAGCTTTTTGAGGACTTTATTGTGGAGTATCCGGAAATATGTTATACTTATGAACTATAGCGTCGGGACAAGTCTCCCGTAAAATCCTATGGAGGAAAAGACATTTATGCCGAAATCGTTATATATTGCAGAAAAACCAAGTGTTGCAAGAGAGTTTGCAAAGGTTTTGAATATTAAAGGAAAAAGCTATGACGGGTATATGGAGTCCGCCGATTCGGTAGTGACATGGTGTGTTGGACATCTTGTTACCATGAGTTATCCGGAAGTTTATGATCCGGCATTAAAACGATGGTCACTGGACACCCTTCCTTTTATACCTGAAGAATTTAAATATGAAGTGATTGAACCTGTGAGAAAGCAGTTTGATACAGTCAGCCGTCTTTTAAATCGTGAAGATGTGGAGACCATTTATGTCTGTACCGACTCGGGGCGCGAAGGAGAATATATTTATCGTCTTGTCGATCAGATGGCAGAAGTGAAGAATAAGGTGAAAAAACGTGTCTGGATCGATTCTCAGACAGAAGAGGAAATTTTAAGAGGTATCCGTGAAGCAAAAGATCTGTCAGAATACGATAATCTGGCAGCATCAGCCTATCTTCGGGCAAAAGAAGATTATCTGATGGGAATCAATTTTTCCAGACTTCTGACATTGAAATATGGTCCGTCCATTTCGAGCTTTATGCATACAAGGAATACGGTGTTATCTGTAGGACGGGTTATGACCTGTGTCCTGGGAATGGTCGTTCGTCGTGAACGGGAGATTCGTGTTTTTGTGAAGACGCCTTTTTACAGAGTACTGGCGAAAGTGGATGTGCAGGGGCGCGAGATTGAAGCGGAATGGCGTGCGGTCGAGGGTTCTGTTTATTTCGGAACACCTGCACTTTATAAAGAAAACGGCTTCAAAAAGAAAGAGGATGCAGAGAAGCTGATTCATATGATGACAAGCGTGCTGCCTCTGGAGATGAAGATTGAAGAAATTTCAAAAAAGAAAGAGAAGAAAAATCCGCCGCTTTTATTTAACCTGGCAGAGCTTCAGAATGAATGTTCCAGACTGTTTAAATTAAGTCCGGATGAAACGCTGAAGGTGGTTCAGGAATTATATGAGAAGAAGCTTGTAACCTATCCGAGAACGGATGCCCGTGTCCTCTCAACGGCGGTGGCGAAAGAAATCTATAAAAATATAAGCGGACTTCGAAATTTTGCGCCTGTGTCTGATTTTGCACAGGAAGTTCTGGATATGGGAAGTTATAAAAATATCGCAAAAAGCCGGTATGTGAATGATAAGCAGATTACCGATCATTACGCGATCATTCCTACAGGTCAGGGACTCGGAGCACTGAAATCGGTCAGTCGGACCGGCTTTAGTGTGTATACAGTTATTGCCAAACGATTTTTAAGTATTTTTTACCCGGCTGCGGAATATCAGAAAATCAATCTTGTCCTTTCAAAACAGACAGAGAAATTTTTTGCCGGTTTCAAAGTATTGCTGTCGGAAGGGTATCTTAAAGTGGCGGGAAAACCTTCAGAGAAGGCGAAAGAAGGCGAGGAGAGTATCAAATTTGACCAGAATTTTATGGAGATTTTGAAAAATCTTAAAAAAGGAATGTTTTTGCCTGTCAAAGAATTCTATATAAAAGAGGGGGAGACAACGCCTCCGAAACGTTACAATTCGGGAAGTATGATTCTTGCCATGGAAAATGCCGGCCAGCTTATTGAGGACGAAGAACTCCGGGCGATGATCAAAGGAAGCGGCATCGGTACAAGTGCGACACGGGCTGAGATACTTAAAAAGCTCGTGACGATCAATTATCTGGCTCTGAATAAAAAGACTCAAATCATCACACCGACCCAGCTTGGTGAGATGGTGTTTGATGTGGTGGACAGTTCTTTGAGATCTCTTCTAAATCCGGAATTGACCGCCAGCTGGGAGAAGGGGCTCACCTATGTGGCGGAGGGCAGCATTACACCGGAGGAATATATGCAGAAGCTGGATCATTTTGTAACTGTACGGACAGAGGCTGTCAAAGTTTTGAATAATCAGTGGATGCTCAGAGAAAAATATGAGCAGGCCGCTAAGAACTATACATAAAGAAGTGGACTTTATTTATATAAAGTGTTAGAATGATGAGATATAATCAGAAACTCTATGGAGGTATGATACAATGTGTGGTATTGTTGGATATATAGGCAATATGCAGGCGGCTCCGATTCTTTTGGACGGTCTGGCAAAATTAGAATACAGAGGTTATGATTCAGCCGGGATTTCTGTTTTTAATGGTGAAAATATAGATACTGTCAAAACAAAAGGAAAGATAAAGGATTTAAGAGAGCTGACAGATGACGGCAAAAATATACACGGAACTGTGGGAATCGGCCATACACGATGGGCCACTCACGGGGAACCGTCGGATGTGAATTCACATCCCCATGTGAATGCCAGTGAGACGATTGCTGTTGTTCATAACGGTATTATTGAAAATTATCTGGAATTGAAAAATCGTCTCATTTCCAGAGGCTATGTTTT
>JAEDDO010000039.1 GCA_016298055.1 Frisingicoccus sp. | reverse complement strand
GTGCATCACTATCATTCCTCAAGTGACGGTTCAAACTGTATTTCATAAAAAATGAAAAATATTAAAAAAAAATCTGCTGACACCGGTTTGTGTCACTTAGGAATTCAGGTAACTTATTTAATGAGAAATATTAGCGACAAAACAAAAACCCCTTGTATGTTCGCATATAAAACCTAATAAGTTCCACGGTGCCGGCCAGAGAGCCGGCACCAATTTTTTGAGGTGGTAAGATGAATATATTGGAATGGATTTACCCGCCGAGATGTCCTCTCTGCGGAGAGCTTGTGGCGATGAATCGAGAAAAAGTCCATAAAGTTTGTTATAAAAATCTGATCCGGGTACGGGAGCCTCTCTGTAAGCACTGTGGGAAACCGCTTATGTCGGATGAGGAGAAAATAGTAGAATATTGTCAGGACTGCAGGCGACGCAGACAAAACCTTGATAAGGGCTTTGATCAGGGGAGAGCTGTCTGGGTCTATGAGGGTCAGATTCAAAAGTCACTTATGGATTATAAGTATAAAGGGATGAAAAGCTATACCGATTTTTATGGGCAGGAAGCTGTCCGGGCGTGGGGCAGCTGGATTCGGAAGAAGGATCCCCAGGTTCTTGTGCCGGTGCCGATCCACAGCAGAAAGAAGCGTATCCGGGGATTTAATCAGGCAGAGCTTCTCGCAGGATCCATTGGAAAATTTATGGATATTCCTGTGGATGAATTATTGTGCCGCAAACGGTGGACAGAGCCTCAGAAGGCAGTTTCCGGCCGGGAGCGTCGACATAATCTGACAAAATCCATTGAAGCTGTGGACAGAGCCGGTGATTATGAGCGCGTTATGTTGATAGATGACATTTATACGACAGGCAGTACAATGGAAGTGTGTGCCGAAATTTTAAAGAAAAAAGGAGTGAAAGAAGTGTATTTTCTGACCATATGCATCGGATATGGGAATGGATAAGTGTTATTTTTGGCTTAAAATCTGGAAAAAAGGAAAAAATACAGTTGACGGCAGACATAATATCGTTGTATAATGGATGAGCTATGGAAGCGGTCTTTTTTTTATGCCTAAAATTAAAGACCATTAGAATAAATATAAGTGGAGGTGGAAGTTGTGCGCGTTAGAATCACATTGGCATGTACAGAATGTAAGCAGCGTAATTACAACATGACAAAAGAGAAAAAAGCTCATCCGGACAGAATGGAAACTAAAAAATACTGCAGATTCTGTAAAAAACACACATCACACAAGGAAACCAAGTAATTTGCGTTAGCAAGGAGTGAACAGTATGAGCGATATGGAAAAAGCAAAAAAGACTGGAAAGCTCAGCCAGATTAAAGCTGAATTTAAAAGAGTGATCTGGCCGGATCGTACGACAGTACGTAAAGAGACGACAGCCGTTGTCACTGTCTCCGTATTATTGGGCTTGTTGATCGCATTACTTGATATTGGTCTCCGTTACGGAGTCGATTTCCTTATTTCGCTGTAGGAAAGGTGAAAGTATGTCAGAAGCAAAATGGTATGTAGTTCATACCTATTCAGGCTATGAAAACAAAGTGAAGGCGAATATCGAAAAATCTATTCAGAATTTACATCTGGAAGACCAGATTCTGGAAGTACAGGTTCCGATGCAGAATGTTATGGAAGTAAAGAATGGCCAGAAGAAGAGTGTTCCTAAGAAACTCTTCCCGGGATATGTTCTTCTCCACATGATCATGAACGACGAGACCTGGTATGTAGTACGTAACACCCGGGGTGTTACCGGATTTGTCGGACCGGAGTCAAAACCTGTGCCGTTAACGGAAGAAGAGATGCTTCCGCTGGGCATCAGCAGCGAAAACGTTCAGATTGATTATGAAGTCGGCGATGCCGTACGCGTAGTTTCCGGTGCCTGGGAAGAAACTGTGGGCATTATCCGCAGTATTAATCAGGCAAAACAGTCGGTGACCATCGGAGTTGAGATGTTCGGCCGTGAGACGTCTGTTGAGATCAGCGTCTTAGATATTCGAAAAATGTAAAACAGAAATGGTCTGCATATGTGAGCAGACTGTGGGAGGGAGATTCCCGCAATTACCACAATATTCAGGAGGTATGCTATTATGGCAAAGAAAGTCACAGGATATATTAAATTACAGATTCCTGCTGGTAAAGCAACACCAGCACCACCAGTTGGTCCAGCTTTAGGTCAGCATGGTGTTAACATTGTACAGTTTACAAAAGAATTCAATGCAAGAACTGCAGATAAAGGAGATTTAATCATCCCTGTTGTTATCACAGTTTACAATGACAGAAGCTTCAGCTTCATCACAAAAACTCCGCCTGCAGCAGTTCTTTTAAAGAAAGCCTGCAACCTTAAATCTGGTTCTGCAGTACCTAACAAAACAAAAGTTGCAACAATTTCCCAGGATAAGATCAGAGAAATTGCTGAGATGAAGATGCCAGACTTAAATGCTGCAAGCATTGAAGCTGCTATGAGCATGATCGCCGGTACAGCAAGATCTATGGGTATCAAAGTAGAAGAATAAGTCAAGTAATGGCTTGGATGCTCGTATTTAATTTCGAATGAATTTTAATTTGTTATAGACAGTGGGAGGGTAGCTCCCGATAATACCACAAGGAGGATTTTTAATCATGAAAAAAGGAAAGAGATATGTAGAGTCTGCAAAATTAGTAGACCGTACAAATCTTTATGATGTAGATGAAGCAGTTAGTATTTTAAAGAAGACAGCAAGTGCAAAATTCGATGAGACAATCGAAGCACATATCCGTCTTGGTGTTGATGGACGTCACGCTGATCAGCAGGTTCGTGGTGCAGTTGTTCTGCCTCACGGAACAGGTAAAACAGTTCGTGTACTCGTATTTGCTAAAGGTGATAAAGTTGCAGAAGCTGAAGCAGCTGGAGCAGATTATGTAGGCGGCGAAGAATTAGTTCCAAGAATCCAGAAAGAAGGATGGTTGGATTTCGACGTTGTTGTTGCTACACCGGATATGATGGGTATTGTTGGTCGTCTTGGTCGTGTACTCGGACCTAAAGGCTTAATGCCAAACCCAAAAGCTGGTACAGTTACTATGGATGTAACAAAAGCTATCAACGATATCAAAGCTGGTAAGATTGAATACAGACTGGATAAATCTAATATTATTCATGTGCCAATCGGAAAAGCTTCTTTCGAAGAAGAAAAATTAGCGGACAACTTCCATACATTAATCGGAGCAATCAATAAGGCAAAACCAGCCGCTGCTAAAGGTCAGTATTTAAGAAGTGTTGTTATCTCTTCCACAATGGGACCTGGTATCAAACTTAATCCTGTTAAATTAGCATAATTACTGGTTTTTTGATTGACAACCACTTTAAAAGGTGATATATTATTAAAGCGAATGCTGCCAGAGACAGCAGGTACCGTTATGGTGTAAGTTATAAACGCCTGCCGAGGGAGACTATTGAATCTGATATTCAGATCTTTTTGAAATAGTTTATTGAACCTCTCTGTCTATGGATAGAGAGGTTTTTTCAATGGCGGTACACTTAAATTCTATAAGGAGGTGCACCAACGTGGCAAAAGTTGAATTAAAACAGCCGATCGTAGAAGAAATCGCTGCATTACTTAAAGACGCTCAGGCATTAGTTGCTGTTGATTATCGTGGTCTTACAGTTGAACAAGATACACAGCTTCGTAAATCTCTCAGAGAAGCAGGTGTAACTTATAAAGTTTATAAGAACACTTTAATCAAACGTGCCGTAGCAGGAACAGAATGGGAAAAAATCGCAGATGTTCTTGAAGGACCTACAGCAATTGCTGTAAGCACAGAAGATGCTACAGCTCCAGCAAGAGTTTTATTCGAAGCTGGTAAGAAGATGCCGAATCTTGAGCTTAAAGCAGGTATCGTAGCTGGTGAATACTACGACGATCAGATGATCAAAGTTATCGCAACAATTCCATCCAGAGAAGTTCTTCTTGGAAGATTACTTGGAAGTATCCAGGCTCCTGTTGCAAACTTTGCTCGTGTTATTAAACAGATTGCAGAAAAGAACGAAGAAACTGCAGCTTAATTGAAATTATTAAAATTTAAATTGGAGGTAAATCATAATGGCAAAATTAACTACAGCTGAATTTATTGAAGCTATCAAAGAATTATCCGTTTTAGAGTTAAATGAATTAGTAAAAGCATGTGAAGAAGAATTTGGTGTATCTGCAGCAGCAGGTGTTGTTGTAGCAGCAGCAGGTGCTGGTGAAGCAGCAGCTGAAGAAAAAACAGAATTTGATGTTGAATTAACAGAAGTTGGTCCAAACAAAGTTAAAGTCATCAAAGTTGTTCGTGAAGTAACAGGTCTTGGCTTAAAAGAAGCTAAAGAAGCTGTTGACAGCGCTCCAAAGATCGTTAAAGAAGGCGCTAGCAAAGAAGAAGCTGAAGAAATCAAAGCTAAATTCGAAGCTGAAGGTGCAAAAGTTACAATTAAATAATTGTAGATACGTATCCTATGGGCTGTCGCACAATGTGCGGCAGCCCTTTTTTTAAGGGACAGTTTCCCCGCCTCAATGTGCCGGGAAACTGTCCCTTAAAAAAAGGGGCTTGACAGGGGAAGGGTATTGCTCTATAATATTATGATGCAATTAGTATGGAGCTTTAGGCCTTTCTGGCCTTGGTTTTGTTGCCAATTCAGCAACTTTTTAACTGTCTTTTCGAATTATTAAGGGGTGAAAAACCGTCAATGAACAGTATGAAGCGTATTAAGCCAGTGAAATCTGGCAAAGGCATTCGTATGAGCTATGCAAAACAGCGTGAAGTTCTCGAGATGCCAAACCTCATTGAAGTACAGAAAAACTCATATCAGTGGTTTCTGGATGCCGGTTTAAAAGAAGTATTTGAAGATATTTCTCCAATCGCAGATTACAGTGGCCATTTAAGTCTTGAATTTACAGATTTTACATTATGCAAAGATGATGTGAAATATAGTATTGATGAATGTAAAGAAAGAGATGCAACTTATGCAGCACCGTTAAAAGTGCGTGTGCGTCTCATTAATAAAGAAACGGATGAAATTAACGAGCACGAGATCTTTATGGGAGATCTGCCTCTGATGACAGAGACAGGTACTTTTGTGATCAACGGTGCAGAGCGAGTTATCGTAAGCCAGTTGGTACGTTCTCCTGGTATTTACTATGGTATCGGTCATGATAAGATTGGTAAGAAGCTGTATTCCTGTACAGTTATTCCAAACCGTGGTGCATGGCTTGAATATGAAACAGATTCGAATGATGTATTCAGTGTCCGTGTAGACCGTACACGTAAAGTTCCTGTAACTGTTCTGCTTCGTTCTCTCGGTGTTGGAACAAACCAGGAAATTATCGATATGTTCGGTGAAGAACCGAAGATCCTTGCAAGTATTTCCAAGGATACATCCACGAATTATCAGGAAGGTCTTCTTGAATTATATAAGAAGATCCGTCCGGGTGAACCGCTTGCTGTTGAAAGTGCCGAGAGTCTGATCAATGCCATGTTCTTTGATCCTAGACGTTATGATCTTGCAAAAGTAGGCCGTTACAAATTCAATAAGAAACTTGCATTAAAGAACAGAATCAAAAACTTCCCGTTAGCAGAAGAAGTAGTTGATACTTCAACAGGCGAGATTATCGCTGAAGCAGGTACAATTGTCACAGAAGAACTGGCAAATCAGATCCAGAATGCGGCTGTTCCTTATGTTTTTGTACAGACAGAAGAAAGAGTTGTCAAGATCTTATCCAATATGGCTGTTGACCTTACAAGCTGGGTTGATGTGGATCCGGAAGAAGTCGGTATTTCAGAAAAAGTTTATTATCCTGTTTTAAGTTCTATTCTTGAACAGAATGAAGATATTGAATCTATTAAAGACGCTATTCGCAAAAATGTAAGCGAATTAGTGCCAATGCACATTACAAAGGAAGATATTTTTGCTTCCATTAACTATAATATCCATCTTGAATATGGTATTGGAAATGATGACGATATTGACCACCTGGGCAATCGTCGTATCCGTGCAGTCGGAGAACTTCTTCAGAACCAGTATCGTATTGGTCTTTCACGTATGGAGCGTGTTGTGCGTGAGCGTATGACAACTCAGGACCTCGAAGGTATTTCTCCACAGTCTCTGATCAACATTAAACCGGTTACAGCGGCTGTTAAAGAATTCTTTGGAAGTTCCCAGCTGTCCCAGTTCATGGATCAGAACAACCCGCTGTCTGAGCTGACACATAAACGTCGTCTTTCCGCATTGGGACCTGGCGGTCTTTCACGAGACAGAGCCGGTTTCGAGGTACGAGACGTACATTACTCCCATTACGGAAGAATGTGTCCGATCGAGACACCTGAAGGTCCGAACATCGGTCTGATCAACTCTCTGGCATCTTATGCACGTATTAATCAGTATGGCTTTATTGAGGCACCATATCGTGTTCTGGATAAAACAGATCCTAAGAATCCTCGCGTAACCGATAAGGTTGTTTATCTGACAGCTGATGAAGAAGATAATTATACGGTTGCACAGGCCAACGAACCAATTGATGCGGACGGATATTTTGTGAATAACAATATTTCCGGTCGTTATCGTGAAGAAACATCCGAGTTTGAAAAATCCAAAGTGGATCTTATGGACGTTTCCCCTCGTATGGTCTTCTCTGTTGCTACATCCATGATTCCTTTCCTTCAGAACGATGATGCCAACCGTGCTCTGATGGGTTCCAACATGCAGCGTCAGGCAGTACCTCTTATGCTGACAGATTCTTCTATCGTCGGTACAGGTATGGAACAGAAGGCAGCTGTTGACTCCGGTGTATGTGTTGTCGCAAAACATGGCGGTATTGTTGAACGTTCTGCAGCCAGCGAGATCATTGTGAAGACAGATGACGGCAAGAGAGATGTTTATAAATTACAGAAATTCATGGGAAGTAACCAGGGTGCATGCTACAATCAGCGTCCAATCGTATTTAAGAATGAACGTGTTGAAGCAGGCGATGTTCTTGCGGATGGTCCATCCACATCTCAGGGTGAGCTTGGTCTTGGAAAGAACCCTCTGATCGGCTTTATGACATGGGAAGGTTACAACTTCGAGGATGCGGTTCTTTTAAGTGAACGTCTTGTTCAGGAAGATGTCTATACATCTATTCATATTGCTGAATATGAAGCAGAAGCAAGAGATACAAAACTCGGACCGGAAGACATCACACGTGATGTTCCTGGTGTTGGTGATGATGCACTTAAGAATCTGGATGAAAGAGGTATTATCCGTGTTGGTGCGGAAGTTCGTGCCGGAGATATTCTTGTCGGTAAGGTTACACCAAAGGGTGAAACAGAACTGACAGCAGAAGAACGTCTTCTTCGTGCGATTTTCGGTGAAAAAGCAAGAGAAGTGCGTGACACATCTCTTAAAGTACCTCACGGTGATTATGGTATTATTATTGATGCCAAAGTATTTACAAGAGAAAACGGAGATGAACTTCCACCGGGAGTAAATGAATCCGTTCGTGTATATATTGCTCAGAAACGTAAGATTTCCGTTGGTGATAAGATGGCCGGACGTCACGGTAACAAGGGTGTTGTTTCCCGTATTTTACCTGTGGAAGATATGCCGTTCCTTCCAAACGGACGTCCTCTGGATATTGTATTGAACCCATTAGGCGTACCTTCCCGTATGAATATCGGACAGGTCCTTGAGGTTCATTTAGGTCTTGCCGCAAAAGCACTTGGTTTCAAATTGGAAACACCGGTATTTAACGGTGCGGACGAAGAAGATATTATGCAGACACTTGAACTTGCCAACGATTATGTGAATAAGTCCTGGGAAGAATTCACAGAGCTGTGGAAAGATAAACTTTCTGAAGAAACTTATAACTATCTGGAAGAACATATGGATTATCGTGAAGAATGGAGAGGCGTTCCAATCGATCGTACCGGTAAAGTCCGCCTTCGTGACGGACGTACAGGTGAGGAATTTGACAGTCCGGTTACTGTCGGATACATGCATTATCTGAAGCTCCACCATCTGGTTGATGATAAGATCCATGCACGTTCCACCGGTCCTTACTCTCTCGTTACACAGCAGCCTCTGGGTGGTAAAGCTCAGTTTGGTGGACAGCGTTTCGGTGAGATGGAGGTTTGGGCACTGGAAGCATACGGTGCATCTTATACACTTCAGGAGATCCTCACATTCAAGTCCGATGATGTTACTGGCCGTGTGAAGACTTATGAAGCAATTATCAAAGGTGAAAATATTACAGAACCAGGTATTCCGGAATCCTTCAAAGTACTTCTTAAAGAACTTCAGTCACTGGCATTGGATGTACGTGTTCTGCGTGATGACCAGACAGAGGTTGAGATCGGTGAAACTGTAGATTATACGGATGATGAAGAATATCGCAATTTTATGAACAGCCATAAGAATTATATGGATCAGGATGAGTCCTTTGGTGATTATGGTTATAGAGAACAGACAGTCGAAGACAATGGATTTGTCGATGTCAGTGATGATTCTGTTGACAGTGAAGACTTCGACCTGTATGAAGACATGGATCTGAATTAAAGAAAGGAGTGTCGTGAATGCCTGAAATGATGAGCAGTGAAGCATTTCAACCGATGACATTTGATGCCATTAAGATTGGACTTGCTTCCCCTGAGAAAATCAGAAGCTGGTCACATGGTGAAGTAAAAAAACCTGAGACCATTAACTATAGAACTTTAAAACCTGAAAAAGACGGTTTATTCTGTGAACGTATTTTCGGACCTCAGAAAGACTGGGAATGTCACTGTGGTAAATATAAGAAAATCCGTTATAAAGGCGTTGTCTGTGACCGCTGTGGCGTAGAGGTTACAAAGTCTAATGTGCGTAGAGAACGTATGGGACATATCGAGCTTGCAGCTCCAGTGTCACACATCTGGTATTTTAAAGGTATTCCAAGCCGTCTTGGCTTAATCCTTGACATGTCTCCTCGGAATCTGGAAAAGGTACTGTATTTTGCTTCCTATGTGGTTCTCGACAAAGGAGAGACAGATTTACAGTATAAACAGGTCCTTTCTGAGAAGGAATACAGAGATGCTTATGATAAATTCGGTAATACATTCCGTGCAGGTATGGGTGCAGAATCTATCAAAGAGCTTCTGGAAGCGATTGATCTGGAAAAAGAAGCAGAAGAACTTAAAAAAGATCTGAAAACTTCTACAGGACAGAAACGCGCACGTATTATCAAACGTCTTGAAGTTGTTGAAGCTTTCCGTACATCCGGAAACCGTCCGGAATGGATGATCTTAACAGTTGTCCCTGTTATTCCACCGGATATCCGTCCAATGGTACAGTTGGACGGCGGACGTTTCGCCACATCTGACCTGAACGATTTATATCGTCGTATTATTAATAGAAATAACCGTTTAAAACGACTCCTTGAACTTGGAGCACCGGATATCATTGTCCGCAATGAAAAACGTATGCTTCAGGAAGCTGTAGACGCCCTGATTGATAATGGACGCCGTGGACGTCCTGTTACAGGTCCTGGAAACCGTGCGCTTAAATCCCTTTCAGATATGCTTAAAGGTAAACAGGGACGTTTCCGTCAGAACCTTCTTGGTAAACGTGTTGACTATTCCGGTCGTTCCGTTATCGTTGTCGGTCCTGAACTTAAGATTTATCAGTGTGGTCTTCCAAAAGAAATGGCAATCGAATTATTTAAACCTTTCGTTATGAAAGAGTTAGTTGCCGGCGGACTTGCACATAATATTAAATCTGCTAAAAAGATGGTTGAACGTCTTCAGCCGGAAGTATGGGATGTGCTGGAAGATGTTATTAAAGAACATCCGGTTATGCTTAACCGAGCACCTACACTTCACCGCCTTGGTATTCAGGCATTCGAGCCTGTACTTGTTGAAGGTAAGGCGATCAAGCTGCATCCATTGGTATGTACAGCTTACAATGCCGACTTCGATGGTGACCAGATGGCTGTCCATGTACCGCTTTTCGTTGAAGCTCAGGCAGAATGCCGCTTTATGCTCCTTTCACCAAACAACCTGTTAAAACCTTCAGACGGTGCGCCTGTAGCCGTTCCTTCACAGGATATGGTCCTTGGTATTTACTATCTGACATTGGAAAAACCAGGTGATAAGGGTGAGGGCAAATTCTTCCGAAATGTCAACGAAGCGATCATGGCTTATGAAAATAAAGTCATTACGCTTCAGGCAAGAATCAAGATCCGTAAAGAAGGTTACGTGAATGGAGAGAAGACCAGCCGTATCATTGAATCTACACTGGGACGTTTCATTTTTAATGAAATTATTCCTCAGGATCTCGGATTCGTTGACCGTTCGCTGCCTGAAAATGATCTTGTTCCTGAAATTGATTTCCTTGTCGGAAAGAAACAGTTAAAGAAGATTATTGATAAATGTATTAATACACACGGTGCAACAAAGACTGCAGAGGTGCTCGACCTGATTAAATCCACAGGTTATAAATATTCTACAGTCAGTGCGATTACCGTATCTGTCTCCGATATGTCTGTGCCGGAAGCAAAAAAACAGCTCATTGAAGATGCAGAAAAGACAATTGAAAAGATCACAAAGAATTTCCGTCGTGGTTTCACAACAGAAGAAGAACGTTATAAAGCTGTTGTTGAAACATGGAAACAGGCCGATGATAAAATTACAGACGCCCTGTTATCCAACCTGGATAAATACAATAACATTTATATGATGGCTGACTCCGGTGCCCGTGGTTCTAACCAGCAGATCAAACAGCTTGCAGGTATGCGTGGTCTTATGGCCGATACTTCCGGTCGTACAATCGAGCTGCCGATCAAGTCAAATTTCCGTGAAGGTCTTGACGTACTGGAATACTTTATTTCCGCTCACGGTGCTCGTAAAGGTCTGTCCGATACAGCCCTTCGTACAGCCGACTCCGGTTACCTGACACGTCGTCTTGTTGATGTTTCTCAGGATCTGATCATCCGTGAAACAGACTGCTGCGAAGGTACAGGCGAGATTCCGGGAATGTGGATCAACGCATTTATGGATGGTAAGGAAGTTATTGAAAGCCTTGAAGACCGTATGACCGGACGTTATGCGGCAGAAGATATTGTTGATCCTGAGACAGGAGAGATCCTTGTAAAAGCGAACACAATGATCACACCAAAACGTGCTGCAGCAGTCGGCAAGGCAGGCATTGATAAAGTGAAGATCCGTACCGTTCTTTCCTGCCGTTCTCATATCGGTGTGTGTGCAAAATGTTATGGTGCGAATATGGCAACAGGCCAGGCTGTTCAGGTTGGTGAAGCTGTCGGTATTATCGCTGCTCAGTCCATCGGTGAACCTGGTACACAGCTTACAATGCGTACATTCCATACAGGTGGTGTAGCCGGTGATGATATCACACAGGGTCTTCCTCGTGTCGAAGAGCTTTTTGAAGCAAGAAAGCCGAAGGGTCTTGCTATTATCTCTGAATTTGCCGGTGTAATCAGCATTAAAGATACAAAGAAAAAACGAGAAGTTGTTGTTACAAACAATGAAACAGGTGAGACAAAAGCTTATCTTATTCCTTACGGTTCAAGAATCAAAGTACTTGAAGGTCAGGTAATTGAAGCTGGTGATGAGCTTACAGAAGGTAGTGTAAATCCACACGATATCTTAAAGATTAAAGGTGTTCGTGCCGTACAGGATTACATGATTCAGGAAGTTCAGCGTGTATACCGTCTTCAGGGTGTAGATATCAACGATAAGCATATCGAAGTTATTGTACGTCAGATGCTTAAGAAGATCCGCATTGAAAACAGCGGTGATACAGACTACCTTCCGGGTACACTGGTAGATGTTCTTGATTTCGAGGAAATCAATGAAAATCTTATGGAACAGGGAAAAGAACCGGCTGAGGGAAGTCAGGTTATGCTTGGTATCACAAAAGCATCTCTGGCAACAAATTCCTTCCTGTCTGCTGCTTCCTTCCAGGAAACAACAAAAGTTCTGACAGACGCTGCAATCAAAGGTAAAGTTGATCCGCTGATCGGTCTGAAGGAAAACGTTCTGATCGGTAAGCTGATTCCGGCCGGAACCGGTATGCGCCGTTATCGCGGAACGCGTCTGAATACAGATGTTCAGCCTGAGTTTGAAGTAAGACTGGAAGAAGATGACGTGGTATTATCTGATACATCTATGGAATATGAGGGTGAAGCTCCGGTTGAATCCGAAGATTTCACAGAATCTGAAGAAGCATCTGTTATCGGTCTTGTTGAAGAGTAATTTTATATGGTAATCATAGAATCCGCAGGCGTAAGGCCTGCGGATTTTGATTATAAAGTAAAAAAAAGGATATACTTTATTATAGGTACAGTAAAAAAACCAAAAAACTTTTAATAAAATCAATTGACAAGAAAAAAAATAGTTGCTATACTCAAGAAGTGTGCGTAATCAGACAAAAACTGTTATGTACATTTGAAATTTCCGTAGATTTACGGCAACCTATTTATCATACGCAGGAGGTGAAAATAATGCCAACATTTAACCAGTTAGTAAGAAAAGGAAGACAGACTGTAGAAAAGAAATCTACAGCACCAGCACTTCAGAAAGGTTACAACTCCCTTCACAAGAGACCTACAGACCAGTCTGCACCTCAGAAACGTGGAGTTTGTACAGCAGTTAAGACAGCGACTCCTAAAAAACCTAACTCAGCTCTTAGAAAGATCGCCAGAGTACGTCTTTCCAACGGTATTGAAGTAACAAGTTATATCCCAGGTGAAGGTCACAACCTTCAGGAACATAGCGTTGTACTTATCCGTGGTGGTAGAGTAAAAGACTTACCAGGTACAAGATATCACATTATCCGTGGTACTCTCGATACAGCTGGTGTAGCTAAGAGAAGACAGGCTCGTTCCAAATACGGTGCTAAGAGACCTAAGGACGCTAAGAAATAATACTGTTTCCAAACCAAATACTATTGCGGCGAATGTAGCATTATTTTACCAGGCAGCTTAGGTTGCAGGTTGATATAAAACGCGATTCGGCGCGAACACGTAGGGAAGCTTCTTTGAGTAATGAGGCTTTCACGCAAACGGGGATGACCCGGTCATGGAAGACTCATGAAGTGTTGCAGGGAAGCACTGGTGAGTACCTATGAATTAAATAGCCGGTTCGGAGTTTTCGGACGGCAATATTAAGGAGGGAAGTAACGTGCCAAGAAAAGGACATATTGCAAAAAGAGACGTATTAGCAGATCCTATTTACAATAACAAGGTTGTAACAAAATTGATCAACAACATTATGTTAGATGGTAAAAAGGGTGTTGCTCAGAAGATTGTATACGGTGCATTTGAGAGAGTGGCAGAGAAAACTGGCAGAGATGCAGTAGAAGTTTTCGAAGAAGCTATGAACAATGTAATGCCAGTATTAGAGGTAAAAGCTCGTCGTATCGGTGGTGCAACATATCAGGTACCAATCGAAGTAAGAGCTGACAGAAGACAGGCATTAGCACTCAGATGGATCACACTTTACTCTCGTAAGAGAGGCGAGAAGACTCAGGAAGAAAGACTCGCTAATGAAATTATGGATGCAGCAAACAACACAGGTGCATCTGTTAAGAAGAAAGAAGACATGCACAAGATGGCAGAAGCAAACAAAGCATTTGCTCATTACAGATGGTAAGCTTTGTCTTGCTGCCTGACTGATTTATAAGGAGGAATTATCCTTGGCTGGAAGAGAATATCCATTAGAGAGAACCAGAAATATTGGTATCATGGCGCATATTGATGCTGGTAAAACAACAACAACAGAGCGTATTTTGTACTATACCGGTGTTAACTATAAAATTGGTGATACTCATGAAGGTACTGCAACAATGGACTGGATGGCACAGGAACAGGAAAGAGGTATCACAATTACCTCTGCTGCCACAACATGTCACTGGACATTGCAGGATCACTGTAAACCAAAGGAAGGTGCTTTAGAGCATCGTATCAATATCATTGATACCCCTGGACACGTAGACTTTACAGTAGAGGTTGAACGTTCCCTTCGTGTACTCGACGGTGCTGTCGGTGTATTCTGTGCAAAGGGCGGTGTAGAACCTCAGTCTGAAAATGTATGGCGTCAGGCTGACACATACAATGTACCTAGAATGGCATTTATTAACAAGATGGACATTCTTGGTGCTAACTTCTACGCAGCAGTAGATCAGATTCGTAACAGATTAGGTAAAAATGCAATCTGCATTCAGTTACCAATCGGTAAAGAAGATGAATTTAAAGGAATCATTGACTTGTTTGAAATGCAGGCTTACATCTATAATGATGAAAAAGGTGATGACATTTCTATCGTTGATATCCCAGAAGATATGCAGGATGATGCTGAACTTTATCGTACAGAACTCGTAGAAAAAATCTGCGAATTAGATGATGATTTAATGATGGCTTATCTTGAAGGCGAAGAACCAAGCAATGATGAACTGAAAGCTGTATTAAGAAAAGCAACATGTAACTGTGAAGCAGTTCCTGTTTGCTGTGGTACAGCATATAGAAACAAAGGTGTTCAGAAATTACTGGACGCAATTGTAGAATTTATGCCATCTCCAGTTGACATTCCTGCAATCAAGGGTGTTGATATGGACGGTAATGAAGTTGAAAGACATTCTTCTGATGAAGAACCTTTCGCAGCTTTAGCATTTAAGATTATGGCTGACCCATTTGTAGGTAAACTCGCATTCTTCCGTGTTTACTCCGGTACATTGAACTCCGGTTCTTATGTATACAACTCTACAAAACAGAAAAAAGAACGTGTTGGCCGTGTTCTTCAGATGCATGCTAATAAGAGAGAAGAACTGGATAAAGTTTATTCCGGTGATATCGCAGCAGCTGTTGGTTTCAAAGTAACATCAACAGGTGATACAATCTGTGATGAACAGCATCCGGTTATTCTTGAGTCCATGGAATTCCCAGAACCAGTTATCGAGCTCGCAATCGAGCCTAAGACAAAAGCTGGTCAGGGCAAGATGGGTGAAGCTTTAGCTAAACTTGCTGAAGAAGACCCTACATTCCGTGCTCATACAGATCAGGAAACTGGCCAGACAATCATCGCTGGTATGGGTGAACTTCATCTTGAAATCATCGTAGACAGACTTTTACGTGAATTCAAGGTTGAGGCTAACGTAGGTGCTCCTCAGGTTGCTTACAAAGAAACATTCACAAAACCAGTTGACGTTGACAGCAAATATGCTAAACAGTCCGGTGGTCGTGGACAGTATGGTCATTGTAAAGTTAAATTCGAGCCAATGGATCCAAATGGTGAAGAAACATTCAAGTTTGAATCCACAGTTGTTGGTGGTTCTATTCCAAAAGAATATATCCCGGCAGTTGGTGAAGGTATCGAAGAAGCATCCAAAGCTGGTATCCTTGGCGGATTCCCGGTACTTGGTGTTCATGCAACTGTATATGATGGTTCTTATCATGAAGTCGACTCTTCTGAAATGGCATTCCATATTGCAGGTTCCCTTGCATTCAAGGATGCTATGAAGAAAGGTAATCCGGTATTACTTGAGCCAATCATGAAAGTAGAAGTAACTATGCCGGAAGAGTACATGGGTGATGTTATCGGTGATATCAACTCCCGTCGTGG
>JAEDDO010000191.1 GCA_016298055.1 Frisingicoccus sp. | reverse complement strand
CATAATCTGTGACTGAACAATATCAATTCCAGTAACCATCTCAGAAACGGTATGCTCAACCTGGATACGTGGGTTCATCTCAATAAAATATGGGTTGTTCTGATCGTCTACAAGGAATTCCAATGTACCCGCATTACGGTAACCAACATGTTTTACAAGTCGGATCGAACTCTCGAAAATTCTCTGACGAACCTCTTCCGGTACAGTAAATGCCGGTGCATATTCAACAACTTTCTGGTGACGTCTCTGAACAGAACAGTCACGGTCATAAAGATGAACAACATTTCCATAATTATCCGCAAGGACCTGAACCTCAATATGCTTTGGACTTCTTAAATATTTCTCAACGAAAATCTGTTCATCGCCAAAAGCCTTACGTGATTCTTCTCTGGCCTCTCTGTAAGCTTTTTCAAGTTCTTCCGGTGCATTAACAATACGCATTCCGCGTCCGCCGCCGCCGTTGGAAGCTTTAAGCATAATCGGGTAACCGATATAATTTGCTGCATTCTCAACTTCTGCATAACCTGAAACAGCTTTGTCAATACCAGGAATTGTCGGAACATCCGCTTCAATAGCCATCTTCTTTGAGGAAATTTTATCTCCCATAGCACGCATCATATCTGCTGTAGGTCCAATGAATACAATGCCGCTCTTTTCACAGGCTTCTGCAAAGTATGGATTCTCTGATAAAAATCCATAACCCGGATGAATAGCATCTACCTGATGTTCTTTAGCAATACGAATAATCGTATCAATATCCAGATATGCGTCTACCGGACCTTTTTCTGAATTCAGCACATAGGCTTCATCTGCTTTTGTACGGAACATTGCGTACTTATCTTCTTTTGAGAAGACCGCAACTGTGCCGATTCCAAGTTCATTCAGTGCACGGAAAATACGAATGGCTATTTCTCCACGGTTTGCAACCAGCACCTTTTTGAACTTTCTAACTTCGTTATTGTTCATTCCTATTCCTCCTTTTATATGTTTGATTGTTGCATTTTGTTATTAGTGAAAATCGAAGGTGTATAGACACCTTCGATTTATGAAAACGTTTACTGTTGTTTTGATATATATTTGTCAATCGCGTTGACAGCTTCTTCTTCATCCGGACCGTTAGCAATAATTGTAATCTGTTCACCTTCCGCAAGTCCCAGACTCATCATTCCCATAATACTCTTTGCATTTACTTTTTTTTCCTGTATCTCCACATAAATGCTGCTTTCGTACTGACTCGCCACTTGTACAAGTAAAGCAACCGGGCGTGCTTCCAATCCTTTCTGAATATTAATTGTCATACTTTTTGAAATCATAATCGTACCTAGCCTTTCTGACCTTTGCTATTTCTTAATTCCTCTGCTAAAATGCTTAGTTTTCGCAATCGGTGATTGACACCGGATTTGCCAACGGGGGACGATAATAATTTACCCAGTTCAACAAGTGAGGCCTCAGGATAATCCAGACGAAGCTGAGCTACTTCTTTTAATCCTTCGGTTAATTCACTGAATCCAACAGTATCACGGATATAGGTAATGTCCTCTATCTGCTTAACTGCCGCGGACACGGTTTTAGAAATGTTAGCCGTTTCACAATTCACGCGCCGATTTACAGAATTACGCATCTCCTTCAATATACGAATGTTTTCCAGTTCCATAAGCGAAACATGGGCTTCCATCACATTCAATACATCTACGATCTGAGATGCCTCTTTAATGTAGACAACACGGTACTTCTTTCGGGTAATACATTTTCCGTCAATGTTAAATGTTTTCATAATGTCACATAACTGCTGTGCCCGCTCAGATGTTGTACAGACAATCTCAAAATGATAGGTCTTCTCCGGTTCACTGATCGAACCGTTACAAAGAAACATCCCGCGTAAAAATGCCCGTTTACAACATGTCTTCTGAAAAATCAGAGGATGAACCAACGCATAGTCTTGCACAATTTCATCGCTTCCATTCATAAACTTTACGGATTGCAATATTTTTCTCGCATCACGATCGTTCTGAATCTCTAATATGTATATGCGGTTTCTGCCAGCATGAATATGACTTTTTATACATATAACACTATCTATATTATATGTTTTTTTCACTAATGTAAAGTATTTTCTTGCAACCGCTATGTTTTCTGTGTGTATTTTTATAGATACTTTTCCTTTTTCATCCTGAAAGATCCTGCCGCACCCGCTTATAATCGCTCCGATTTCCGCAATTCGACAATGCATGGCGGATCCTACCTGATGTGAAAGTTCTTCTTTAACTCTTGCTGAAAAAGATATAATACTTCACCTCTTCAATTTACTTATTTCTTGCTGCATCTTTTTCGATGTCTCTGTGTTCTGCCTTGGCACTATATCCCAATCCTTTCAGACGCTCATATATTCCATTGGCAACCGTAACAGAACGATGTTTTCCGCCAGTACATCCCACACCAATGACCAGCTGATTCTTTCCTTCCTTAATATACAAAGGCACAAGGAAAACCAGCAGATCTTCAATCTTATTCAAAAATTCTCCAGCCTCTTCACAGTTCATAACATAATCCTGAACTTCTTTTTCATTTCCTGTCTTTTTTCGAAGGTTCTCAACATAATAGGGATTCGGCAGAAAACGAACATCAAATACAAGATCCGCATCTACAGGAATACCATATTTAAATCCAAAGGACAGCACTGTCATAAAAAAATTCTGATAGGGCTCATCCTTTACAAATATTTTATCGACTTCACCTTTCAGATCCCGAACCAGCATCTGACTTGTATCAATAATATAATCAGCCCTGTCTTTCAAAAATTTCATCTTTTTGCGTTCATTTCTTATACCATCTTCGACCCTTCCACCCATAGACAATGGATGCTGTCTTCTTGTTTCTTTATATCGTTTAATAAGAACCGAATCGTTACAATCTAAAAACAAAATCTCATAATGAGAAGAAAAATCCGAAATATTATCCAGAACCTTATTAACCGTCACCAGACCTTCACCGCTTCGGATATCAATGCCAAGGGCAGCTTTTGTCATCGTGCCATCCTCCTGACCGGATACCAGCTCTGCAAATTTAGGCAAAAGAGGAACCGGGAGATTATCCACACAAAAATAGCCTGCATCTTCCAGCATCTTCAATACCGTACTTTTGCCTGCCCCTGACATTCCCGTTACAATAACAAAACGCATTCTGCCATCGCCTCCTCCTGCTTTAAAACTCTCCGATGCACCGGACTTCCGGTTCCAGATGCACATGAAATTGCTCATAAACCTTTTCATCTACATCCCGCATCAACTGACGCACCTGC
>JAEDDO010000190.1 GCA_016298055.1 Frisingicoccus sp. | reverse complement strand
GCAGACTTCTGAAAATATAAAGTTTCTCAAATTTCTTAAAATACAAAATGACATATCTTATGGAGATAAATAAACAGGATCAAAACGATCTTCTCTAAATCCAAACTTTATAAACTGTTCAAAAAGATCGTATCTTATTATACTTTTTTGAAGACGTTCTCTAAGCTCCCCACGCTTTTCAATAAAAATTGCTTTCTTTCCACTGCCCGTCTTATTATTAAGCAACTTCGCAGCCATCTGGAGCTTCTTTTTTTCTAGCGTCTACAGCAAACTTTCTTTTTTCCGAATAATCACCTTCTTTCCAAATGGACTTCTTTGAAATAATTATATTTGTCGGATTACTTTGAATGCTTTCATCATAAACTGAATTTGTTGAAATTTGGGCACAATAAACTAGACCCTACAACAAGTAATACTCCTAAAACTCTTTGTTGTCTACGTATCACCACGGCTACCGGTACGTTAGAAACATAGTTTTCTAAATAATATAGAAATACATGATCACCTTTTTTCTACCGATACCCCAAAATCTTCTCTATTCTCTATTCAGTCTATTTAACGCAATTTATTTTTCTTTTATCCGACTTGCATGTGTTAGGCACGCCGCCAGCGTTCATCCTGAGCCAGATCAGCATTTTCATTCAATAATCCAACACACGAATTCCTATTCAACAGCTTCTTTGAACTCCATAACATCTTATATGTATTTCAATTTGACATTTCTGGGGACTTGCTTTCCTACAATATATCTTCAATATCATCTACTATCTTTTTTGACTTCTTATTCCTACTTCTTATAATCAGTTCACACTCATCATATTTACGCATACCTCCTTATCTATCAACGATCTATTTTTATGTGCGTACATGATCATAAACTTTCCACATCACAAGGTGTGCAACCACCCTTTCTCATAAGCCTCAGAACTTATATGCTTGCTCTGTAGGGCTTATGAGAAAGGTAGTGGCCACCTATGAATCAGGAGGAGGGGGATTAAAATGGCTAGTGGTTATATTTTATAAAGCAGATTATCACTCATTCTTGTCTTCGAGCTCGGCACAAATCTGTGCAAGCCTCAGCACCTTTTTGAACTCATTTTGCTCACTGTCAGCATCTTCTGCAATCACGTTGATTGCTTCTACCAAGACCCCAACAGAATAGTCTTCAACTTTTGGTATCATCCATTTGATGAGTAAGTCCTTCTTCTCGGAAGGAATTCCGAGTTCGTCAAGAAATTTTCTGAGATCCGATTGTATCTTTGTAATCTCTTCATACTTTCTTTGAACCCTTTCATCCGAATCTACCAGAGCATCATACCAGTCTACCCGTTCCTCAAGATCCATAGTTGCACAGCCTGTCACTGTGTTAGCCATGATCTTATCTCCTTAAAATTTATTGGGTGTGCTTTATATCAATCATTCGTGCAGCACAACACGGAAAACACAATATTCAATTTTCATCGAGCAAACTCATCGGTTTAGCTCCTGAACCCCGTAGCAAGTCTTCTTTGGTAAATCCTGCATGGTCAGCTGTATACAATACAACCGATGCTTTGGAATTACCAGCCGTCTGAAGCTGAAGACAATTTTCATAGATAACTTCATGATCCGTAAGGATATAAAACACCTTATTCCCGGCATCCTCGTCCTTTGTCAACTGGATGTACCGCTTTGACATTGTAAAGAATACCGCGATCATTCCATCTTCGTCATTACAATAAGCAGGAATCCCTACGTAAATCTGGCCACTTTCTATGTCGGTAATCTCAAAATACCCTTTTGCCCTGTTGATCCGGGTCGTCATATCACCATCTATTCCGTGGGTCATCAATGCTTTCTGTAGTTCATAACACGCTCCCAGCACATCGCCACCAAAAAAATCAGAAAGTGCTGTACTGTATGAAACTGCTCTGCGATAGAGATCGCTGTCTGGGATACTAATCCACTGATCTTTTAATGCCGTATAACCGGCTGCCTCAGTAAGTTCAGACAGATCAATCGGTTGTTCTGGGGTTGCATTGCTCAGCTTAAACAGAGTCTTCTTGGTAGGTGGAGACTCCAACTTAAAGTTCGTGCATTTACTTATGTACGACGGTGATACACCAATCTTTTCTGCAAACGATCTGACCGACAAACCACCGCACATATCTCTCACAAGTGTTCCAAAACGTACCGGGTCAAATTTGCTCCGATCCGCATCAGGAAGACTGCTGACACCTGGAAGTCTATATCTACCGCTTAAAACAGCTGTTGTACCACTGGCAAGCGTATTCTTCTTATCCATATTATTACCTCCGTGGAGGCAGGGTTCTTCACATCCGGTTGGAGGTCTCAACCTTGACATTACTCCCTTTAGCCTGTTTACAGATTTCCCTGTACCGCTCGACACCTCCGTTGCTATACACTGCACCAGCTTCACTTCACACGTCTCTTGTTTATCTCACTACTGCCGTCGGGACGCTGACTCAGGCCGGATTTCCTGAGTTTACAGTATATGCTGATAACTATAAGCTCCCAAAGGATCTATCCATAGTCTGCAATAACACATCCGTTAGATCATCGGTTCATGACCTATGAAAGGATAACTCCTCCACTATGCTTATCGCCTTAGACATAGACAGGTTCTCTGTGGACCTGTTGCAGATTGTTTTCCCAATTGCGGTCAGCCCTGAACCAGTAGCCATCTGTCACCTGTGCACTGTTCAGACATATCTGCTGCTGTCCGTTCTCGGTGAGAGCGTTGCCCACACCGTTCATACAAAGTCCACTCCTTTCTTTCTACGCGGCAGTACTGTGTACAGCCGGTTACCTCATGCCTTAGTAACGGGAACACCAAAAAACAAGGGCACTATCCCCGTACCGCTTTCCTAATGCTAAATATAATACACATTTTTTCATATGTCAATATCAAAATGTTGATTTTCGAGTTTTTTACTCAATATTCAACGCTATGCTAATCCTTCATTGGCCCCAATTTTACGAGGATAGCATGGGAAACAGCCTCCGGGAACAATCCCGGCACAACCTGCAAACTATCCCGTAAGAAAACTAGAACACACAAATGCAAAAAAAAAACCTGCTATGGAAATAAGGAACGTCTCCTCATCCATAGCAGGGTCTTCAAATCTTTTCTCGCGACTGTGGCCATACTCCCCACAGAGGGCTCTCTTCTTTACGGGTATTCACTTTATAACTGGTGCGCCAGTCATATTCCCACCGTCACCAGCCTTGCAAATAAAAACCGGCAGTTTCACTGGTGCAGGGGCAGTTCCAGCAGCTCCATCGTAAGCCTTGCACCAAGCT
>JAEDDO010000038.1 GCA_016298055.1 Frisingicoccus sp. | reverse complement strand
ATTCAGGATAATGTAACGATTTATTCCGGTTCAACAATCCTTGGCGGAGAAACTGTTATAGGTGAAGAGTGTGTTATTGCCGGCGGCGCTTTTATTACAAGTTCGGTACCGCCGAGAACAAAAGTTACCGTAAAGAAACCGGAACTGAATTTTAAAGGCCCGTCTCAGGAAGACGTGTGGGAATAATCATTTTCGGAAAGGATAATTGAAAAATGAGAAGACAGAGATTTAGTGATGACAAGGTTCTGTTTTACAGAAATGTGTTTGCCCTTGTATTGCCGATGGCTCTGCAGAATCTCATTAATGTGGCAGTCACATCCGCGGATGTGATCATGCTTGGAAAAGTTGGAGAGATCGCCCTGTCAGCCGGATCACTGGCAGGGCAGATCTACTTCATTCTTTCTCTGATTTTATTTGGGTTGACTTCAGGAGCTGCGGTCATTACAGCCCAGTACTGGGGCAAAAAAGATATTGATACCATTGAGAAGGTTCTTGGGATATCCATGTGTATTGGCGTATTCATAGGAATTCTTTTTTTTGCCGCAGCCCAGTTGATGCCGGAGACATTAATGAAGATTTTTACATCAGAGCAGGCGATCATCGAAGAAGGTGTACGTTATCTGAAGATTGTATCCTGGTCTTATCCGATGGCCGCGGCCGCGGTCGTTTATCTGAATATTATGAGGAGTGTGGAACATGTCGTTATTTCAACAGTTGTGTATTCCGTATCACTTTTGATTAATATTATTTTTAATGCAGTTTTTATTTTCGGTCTTGCGGGTGCTCCGACTATGGGGGTGGCAGGTGCGGCCCTGGCTACATTGATTGCCCATGGGGCTGAAATTATTTTTGTTATTTTGTATGCAATTTTATCAAAGCCGATCGTCCATTTCCGGTGGAAATATGCATTTAGACATGAGAAGGCTTTGATTAAAGATTTTGGTATATATGCGCTGCCTGTGCTTTTAAATGAGTTGGCATGGGGAACGGGAATATCGGCGATCGCAGCAATTATCGGACATTTGGGGAGTGCGGCCGTTGCAGCCAATTCTATTACCCAGGTGACACGTCAGCTGGCGATGGTCGTTACGCTCGGAGTGGCAAATGCGGCGGCTATTATTCTCGGGCGTACGATCGGAGAGAAAAAAGAGGAACTGGCCCTCATCTATGCAGATCGTCTTGTGCGGCTCAGTGCACTTCTCGGCGTGATCGGAAGCGGTGTTGTGCTGTGCGTCAGTCCGCTTGTGCGGCAATTTATGTCACTGACACCGGAGGCAAGTGGGTATGTGCGTCAAATGATGATGATCATGGCAGCATATGTTTTGTGTCAGGCAGTTGATGTGGTTTATATTGTCGGAGCCTTCCGGGCCGGCGGTGACACCCGGATCGGGCTGCTTCTGGATGGTATATCCCTGTGGTGTGTATGCATTCCGCTTGGGTTTATAACGGCTTTTATATTTAAATGGCCGGTGTGGGCTGTTTATTTGTGTCTGACCTGTGATGAAATGCTGAAATTGCCCTTTTCACATGCCAGATATCGTTCGCAAAAGTGGTTGAAGAATATAACAAGGTGATACCGGAGAAATATTTCGAAATAATTAAGGGGAGCCCGTGACTCATATGCGTCATGGACTCCCCCAATTTGTTTTAAATAATCAGGTCATTTGCACTCTTGACATATACGACCAGAATCAGAACACCGATAATGCTGCTGATGATCTGTGCTGCTGACAGATTTGAAAAGATAAAGTTTGATACAATGCTTATAATCTGCAGGACAAGGAGGATGAGGCCGTAAGTCTTACAGCTGTCAGGAAAATCTTTTCCGGATGCAGCTTTCCAGCCTTTGACGGCAGCCATAAACTGCAGTACAAGCGTGATAAGCCCGACCAGACCTAAAATTAAAATATACAGGGTAAACTGCATGGTTTCTTTAGATGCGGTCAGCTGTTCTAAAATATAAAATGAAGTCGCAAAACTTGCAAAAAGAGAAAGTGCGGATAGTATTCCGAGAATAAATAAGAGCGCACTTGTAATTTTTAACAGCAGACGACTGTTCATGTAAAATCAACCTCCTAAAGCTGACGGAAGGTATCCGGGCGGAAGGAACGGCTGGATACGGCACGTTCGATCTGGGCTAAAAGAGCCGGAATATCTTTATTAAATGTTCCTCCGAGAGGAATGTAGTTTGATGCATGGTTTGCACGGAATACAGTGCCCTCACTGTCAATATTCTGAAGGAAAAGCGTCATTTCTTTAAAGATGGCATCCGGTCCTTCAAGTGGATGGAACTTACCGGATTTCCATTCATGGTGGAGCGGTGTTCCCGGTTCAATAAGTAATGTCAGAAGACTGGCATATTCCGGTTTGATAGCGGAAATAACTTTGGCCGATTCGATGGCATGTTCTTCAAGGTTTTCAATACCGCCAAGTCCGGAAATAAGTGTAATGGAAGACTTGATCCCGGCAGCTTTTAATTTGAGACCGGCTTCGATGATCTCTGCCTGAGTTGCGTTCTTTTTCACAGCTTTTAAGACTTTGTCAGAACCGGATTCTGCACCCATATAGACCATAT
The DNA here is from genome assembly GCA_016298055.1 of Frisingicoccus sp. Classification (GTDB taxonomy): domain Bacteria; phylum Bacillota; class Clostridia; order Lachnospirales; family Lachnospiraceae; genus Frisingicoccus. The sequence goes on along the minus strand of JAEDDO010000038.1, from coordinate 13,294 downwards.
CGAGACCGGCATCGTGAAGCTGCTTTAATTCTTCCGGTGTTTTTAAAAGAATATCTTTTGGAGCACCGTAGGCGGTGATTCGGGTGACGGTAGGAAGAATTTCATGGATCTTGTCGATAATGTAAAGCAGATCGCGTGTCTTAACGATCAGTGCATCACCGTCAGCGAGAAATACACGTTCGATATCGAACATGTAGTATTTTTTCGCCATGATCATATCCTCAACAACTTCATCAAGGTCACGGATGCGGAATTTTTTATCTTTATACATATTACAGAAAGTACATTCATTGCGTGCGCATCCGATTGTCAGCTGGAGAATCAGGCTGCGGGCTTCACTTGGGGGACGGTAGACAATTCCCTCGTATCTCATAATATAAACTCCTTTCGGAACTATCCGAAGGGATAGTTCGTATACTAAATTTTTTGCGTTAGTAAGTAGTATAGCATACTTTATTTCATTTGACTATTGACTAATTAAAAGAATATAGTAAGGTAAATAATAAAGGAATTTTAGGTGAGAAGATGAAAATACTTTTAACAGCGATAAATGCAAAATATATTCACTCTAATCTGGCCGTTTATAGTCTTAAAGCCAATTGCGGTATTTACGGGAATCAGGTAAAGCTGATGGAATACTCTATTAATCAGTATCCGGAGGAGATTTTCAGGAGTTTGTATCGTGAACATGCAGACATTCTTTGTTTTTCGTGTTATATATGGAATATTGAAATCGTCCGTCAGGTGGCGGGATGGATCCGCCAGGTATCACCTGAGACGGTTATCTGGCTTGGAGGACCGGAGGTTTCTTTTGATGTGGAAGAAAGACTTTCCTCATGGAAGTTTATTGACGGCATCATGTATGGCGAAGGGGAAGCTACGTTCCGGGAGATGATGTCTGTATGGAACGGTGATATATCTGTTGAAGATGTACGGGGGATCGGTCATCGTCAGGAAGACGGAACCGTTCATATGCATGAGGCCAGACCTTTTGTGGATATGAGCAGTCTGGAATTTGTCTATAAACGTCCGGAAGATTTTAAAAATAAGATCATTTACTATGAGACAAGCCGGGGATGTCCGTTTCAGTGCAGTTATTGCCTTTCATCTGTGGAAAAGCAGGTGCGTTTCAGAAACATTGATCTTGTAAAGAAAGAACTGCAGCAGTTTATTGACTGGGAGGTTCCTCAGGTCAAGTTTGTGGACCGGACATTTAACTGCAGGCGAGACCATTCGATGGACATTTTAAAATTTATAAAAAAACAGGACAGGGGAAAGACAAACTTTCATTTTGAGGTAACGGCGGATCTTCTGACAGAAGAAGAAATTGAATTTATGGCAGGACTGAGGCCGGGACTTATTCAGCTGGAGATCGGTGTTCAGTCGACGAATCCGGAGACATTGAAGGAGATACGCAGATATGTATCCTTTGACAAATTATCCGGGATAGTGAAGAAAATCCATGAGGGACATAATATCCACCAGCATTTAGATCTCATTGCAGGACTTCCTTTTGAGAATCTGGAAAGATTTATTCAATCTTTTAATGATGTGTACGGATTAAAACCGGAGCAGCTCCAGCTTGGATTTTTAAAAGTTCTCAAAGGTTCTTATATGCGGGAAAAAGCGGAAGATTACGGCCTTATTTATCAGCCGGAACCGCCTTATGAAGTCATGGCCACAAAATGGCTGTCCTATGAGGAGATTCTTGTCCTTAAATCGGTGGAAGAGATGGTAGAGGTTTATTATAACAGTCGTCAGTTTGAAAACAGTCTGGACTGGCTTGAAAAAAATTTTAACTCGCCCTTTGAGATGTATCGCAGTCTGGCAGACTATTATGAGACGAGAGGGCTTAATGGGGTGAGTCATTCCAGAATGTCCCGATATGAGATTTTACTTGATTTTGTAACCAGCTGTTTGGAAAATAACGAAGAGGCGGACACATTTAAACAGATACTGACCTATGATCTTTATTTGAGGGAAAATGTGAAGAATCGTCCGGCCTGGGCATCGGATCAGGATCCGTATAAGCATTTGTATGTGGAATTTTTTAAAAACGAGGAAAATCGCCGAAAGTATTTTGACGGATATGAAGGCTATACGACAAAGCAGATTCAGCGAATGACACATATAGAACATTTTGGAAAAAGCGAGGATGATACGGATATATTTATATGGTTTGATTATTTAAATCGGGATCCGCTTACCTATAAAAGCCGTACAGAAGAGGTGGAATTATGGTAACGTCATATGTATGTTTTGATTTAGAGACAACAGGCCTTTCGCCGGATAGGGATGAAATAATAGAAATTGGTGCAGTCAAGGTTGTCGAAGGAAAAGTGACGGACCGTTTTATGCATTTTGTAAAGCCGGATATGCCGATTTCAGCAGAGGTCAGTTCACTCACGGGAATAAGCAATGAGATGGTGGCCGATGCGGGTCCTACAGACCGTATTATTTATGATTTTTTACAGTTTTGTGAATCTTATCCGGTAATCGGACATAATCTTATGTTTGATTATCGTTTTACCTGCCGATATGCCAAAAAATATTACATGGATTTTCAAAAAGAAGGCATTGATACGCTGAAGATTGCTAGAAAAGTGCTTCCGGATCTTCCGTCAAAGAGTCTGGAAAGTCTGTGTACATATTATAATATTGTCAATGCGTCGGCGCATCGGGCTTATCATGACGCACTGGCTACAGCGAAACTTTATCAGACATTAAAACATTATTTTGGCGCCGAGTCAGAGGAGCTGTTTTGTGCAACACCTTTAGCATGGAAACAGAAAAAGGTCCAGGCTGCGACAAATCGGCAAAAGGAATACTTGAAGGAATTAGCAAAATATCATAAAATAGACATTAATGGTGACCTGGAGAGCCTGACCAGGAGCGAAGCTTCACGGATGATCGACCGCATTATTCTTAAGAACGGTCAGATGCCGCGTTCGGCAGGCAGACGGGGATTATATAATAAGTAAGGAGAAGATGATAAATGAATCGAAAAACGAGGACATTGATTTCCAGAGTGATTGTTATTCTATTAATTATTTCAATGTTGGCAGGCATTGTGGTTTCATTCATCTAGATCCGGGGTATTTGAATATGAAGATTGGAAAAGTACCGGAGAATGTTTTGAAACGATCCGTATTTAAACAGATAAAATTTAAAAGAGAAGAAGTTTTGATCCATCCGGGTGTGGGGGAGGACTGTGCTGTTCTTGAACTTGCGCCGGATGAGGTATTTGTGCTTTCAACAGATCCGATTACAGGTGCAGTTTCCGATATCGGAACACTGGCCGTACATGTGACGGCCAATGATCTGGCCAGCGCGGGGGCAGAACCGGTAGGCCTCTTATTGACGATTTTGCTGCCGCCGGATGCCGAGGAGGCTGATTTGAAATCTCTTATGAGAGAGTTGGAATCGGCCTGTGCATCATTGAATATAGAAATTATGGGCGGTCATACGGAGGTTACTCCGGTTGTCAATCAGCCGGTAGTCACAGTTACAGGTGTGGGCAAGGTAAAAAAAGATCAGGTTATCTTTACGAAAGGTGCCCTTCCGGGTCAGGATATTGTAGTGACAAAATGGGTAGGCCTTGAAGGCACAGCCATTATTGCTGCAGGCAAAGAGAAACTATTGAAAGAACACTACAGTCAGGATTTTGTAGATCGTGCAAAAGGATTTCTGGAGCATATATCCGTTGTAAAAGAAGCGATGGCTGCCAGAGATTTTGGCGTATCGTCTATGCACGATATCACGGAAGGCGGTATATTCGGTGCCCTTTGGGAAGTGGCAGCAGCCGGAGGCGTCGGACTGACGGTGGATTTAAAAAAGATTCCGCTGCGGCAGGAGACAGTGGAGATCTGTGAATATTTTGATCTCAATCCTTATCAGCTTATTTCCAGCGGTTCCATGCTTATTGCATGTGACAGAGGACACGATTTGGTGGAATATCTGGCCAAACGCCATATTCACAGTGCTGTTGTCGGTAAATTTACAGATAATAATGATAAGATCATTATTTATGATGAAGGGGAGACACGTTATCTCGAACCGCCGAAGACGGATGAGTTATACAAGGTGAATTTTTTGGAGGATGAATAAAATGAATGATTTAAAACAGAAAATTCTGACGATCATGGAGAAGAACAGTAAGGTCAGTGTGGCTGATCTGGCAATTCTCCTTGGAGATACAGAAGAAAATGTGGCAAGAGCTATTTATGAGATGGAGCAGGATAAAATTATATGTGGTTACCACACACTGATTAACTGGAATAAGGTGAATAATGAAAAAGTTATTGCTATGATCGAGGTTCGCGTGACACCTCAGAGAGGTCAGGGATTTGATAAGATTGCGGAACGTATCTATAATTTCAGCGAAGTGAATGCGGTATATCTGATTTCCGGAGGATTTGACCTGATGGTTATGCTGGAAGGAAAGACATTGCAGGAAGTTGCTATGTTCGTTTCGGATAAATTATCGCCTTTGGATTCTGTACTCAGCACAGCAACCCATTTTGTACTGAAAAAATATAAAGAGCACGGAACAATCCTTGTTTCTCAGAGCCCGCGTGAAAGGATGTTGATTACACCGTGAGAAATCCTTTAGCAGAACGTACTGTAGGTATTAAACCTTCAGGAATCAGAAAATTTTTTGATTTAGTGACAGAGATGAATGATCCGGAAGTGATCTCTCTTGGTGTGGGTGAACCGGATTTTGATACACCATGGCATATTCGTGAGGAGGGTATCTATTCTTTAGAACGGGGACGTACTTTTTATACATCGAATTCAGGACTCAAAGATCTTAGAAATGAGATCAGTGCTTATTTAAAACGCAGATGTCAGGTAGAATATGATCCGGAAAAGGAGATCATGGTGACCGTCGGTGGCTCAGAGGCTATCGATATCGGACTTCGTGCGGTACTTAACCCTGGTGAAGAGGTTATTATTCCTCAGCCGAGTTATGTATCTTATGAGCCATGTACGATTCTTGCCGGGGGAACACCGGTCATCATTAATCTTCAGGAGAAAAATGAATTCCGTTTGACAAAGGAAGAGCTTCTGGAAGCGATTACTCCAAAGACAAAAGTGTTGATCCTTCCTTTCCCAAACAATCCGACAGGTTCGGTCATGCGTCGGGAGGATCTGGAAGCCATCGCAGAAGTTTGTATTGAAAAGGATATTCTTGTGATGTCCGATGAAATTTACAGTGAACTCACTTACGGTGCGGAACATGTGACCATTGCCTCTTTGCCGGGAATGCGGGAACGAACGATTTTGATCAATGGTTTCTCAAAGGCTTATGCCATGACCGGATGGAGATTGGGATATGCATGTGCACCAAAAATTATTTTGGAGCAGATGCTTAAAATCCATCAGTTTGCAATTATGTGTGCACCGACTACAAGTCAGTATGCGGCAGTCGAGGCATTGAAAAACGGAGATAAAGATGTGAAGCAGATGAAGGAGTCCTACAACCAGCGCAGACGGTTTCTTGTCCATACATTCAGAAAGATGGGACTCAAATGTTTTGAGCCTTTTGGAGCCTTTTATGTATTTCCAAGTATAAAAGAGCTTGGAATGACTTCTGATGAATTTGCTATGGAGCTGCTTAAACGTGAAAAAGTGGCCGTGGTTCCCGGAACAGCTTTTGGAAGCTGCGGTGAAGGATTCCTTCGTATATCCTATGCCTACTCACTGGAAGAATTAAAACATGCAACAGACCGGCTTGCACGGTTTGTGGAAGAAATTCGTAAAGAAAAAGGATTGATTTAAGTGTTAAATATTGTGCTTTTAGAGCCTGAGATTCCTGCAAATACGGGTAATATCGGGAGGACCTGCGTGGCTTCCGGTTCCAGACTTCATCTGATTAAACCGCTCGGTTTTGATATTAATGAAAAACAGCTAAAAAGAGCCGGGCTGGATTACTGGAAGGATCTTGATGTCACAGTGTATGATAATTTTGCGGATTTTCTGGAAAAGAATCCGGATAGTCAGGGAAAATTGTACATGGCAACGACAAAGGCAAAACATGTATATACAGATGTGGATTTTCAAGAAGATGCCTATATTATGTTTGGCAAAGAGAGCGCCGGGATTCCTGAGGAAATTTTAGTAGAATATGAACAAACATGCATTCGAATTCCGATGCTGGAGAATATTCGTTCATTAAATCTTTCAAATTCCGTTGCAATTGTACTTTATGAGGCACTGCGTCAGCAGAATTTTAAACAGATGCAGCTGTTTGGAGAATTACATCGCCTGCATTGGTGATATATACACAGGGACAGGTTCCATGGCTCATGAAATAATGAGCCATGGAACCTGTCCCTGTGCATTAAAAGACAATTTGGTAATCGGATGTTGTTTCGAGAAAACCGGGATAACGGATGAAAAGTCGAAATTTGGCAGTAACCAGATCTGAATCAGAAGTATCAATTTCGCTGTTTAAAAATGTCAGGTCGGCTGCTGTTTTTTTGTATGGCGGCAGAGTAATGTTTATAGCGGCATCGCTGTTTTTCTCGTTGATGACGACATCTTTGGTCTGAATCGTTATCGTCTTGTCGGTTCTGTTTTCGATATACATAAGAAGTCCCCAGCCGGCAGGCGTTTCTTTGTAGATACCTGTGTTGGCTATGAGAAGTTCCTCTGTGTCGTACAGAACGTTACCTGAGGTTCTGAGATTCTCATCCGGTGCTTCCGGAAGATTTGTTTTCAGAGAAGCCGGATAAGAGCAGGAGAAAGAAGAATCCGGACTGCTTTGGGTCAGACGGATTGAAAAGTCCATACGATAGATGTTTGTGATGCTGCATTGCTTAAATGTATTGGATGAGATCAGAATCTTTGTGTTAGTCGTTCCTGGCATAATCAGAGGAGCGTCACAGTACATGTCGACCATGTAATCATTGATTGAACCGGAATCGATGTCAAATGAAAAAGGTTCTGAAGTTTTATTTTCAATCCTTATATTCAGCTCAGGACCGAAAGAACCGTCCGTGTTGAGGTCGATAGCCGTGATTTTTACCAAGTCTGTGTCTGCGAGAGTTTCTTCCTGAATTGTGGCTTTTTCTAAAATATATTCGGAACTGTCATCTGTTTCGGGAATAAGATTCAGGAATAAGCTGATCGGGCATGAATCGAACACTATTTCATTCGTCCCGGAATCTGTAATGTTCAGAATGGACTGGAAATGAATATTGCCGAGTATATCCAGATAATCAAGCTGAGACCGGTCTAAGGTTATTTTCCCGGTTGTTTTTTCTTTAGGGAGAAGGGTAACAGGATGAAAACTGTCTGGGGCAGAATAACCGTTGATTCTGTCATAAGAACCGGAAATTAAAATGGAAGAATCGGTATAGTTTTCAATGAGAAGATCAATCTCAGGCCCCTTCTCTCCTGACGCGTCAAAGCCGTTGGCTGTGATGCGAAATTCATCTTTATCTAATAAAATAATCTCTTCTGAAAGAATATTATCCAAATAGCTTTCCCGATCTGTCACTGAGACTTCCGTAGTGGAAACATTGTTTGTCTGAATTGAAGCAATTCTTTTAGAGCAGCCGACAAAAAAAAGGCATGTTGTGACAGATAAGAACAGAGTAATCATTCTTTTTTTGATAGAATCATCTCCTAGTTTTTTTTTGCATCTTCGGATTATTATATCATATTTTGTATATGTTTTTTATGAAATCTTTATTAAATAAAAGGGGAAAAGGTGATATTTTTCTGACATTATTGTAAGAAAAAAGTTAATATACAGAAGAAGGAGCGGTACAATGACCGCCCCAGAGACAAGGGAAAGAATACATTAGCTGTTGCTGACGGTTTTTTCGCGTATATTCAATACCTTATTGAAACGAAGTTTAAATAGAATGAATGTTGTGGATGCAGCAATAAAATCCGAGATCGGTTCTGCAAGGAAAACAGCAAAAACTTTATCTGCGAAGAAATTAGGAAGAATATAAATAAGCGGTATGAGCAGAAAAATCTTACGGAGCAGAGCAAGAAAAAGCGAAATTTTTGCCTGACCGATGGCGACAAAGGTCTGCTGGCAAGACATCTGAATACCCATCATAAAGCCGGTGGCCAAATAGATACGAAGTGCCCAGGAAGCCATTTGTTTTAAGTCCTCTTCACCGGCAAAGATACCGACAATAAGGCCGGGTGCAATCATATTCAAAAGCCAGTATAAAACAGAAAAAGTGAGGGAGGCGGTCAGAAGCAGGCGAAATGTGCGGCGAACGCGTTCCGTATTTCCCGCACCGTAATTATAGCTGATAATCGGCTGAGCTCCCTGTGTAAGGCCTGACAAAGGCAAAGACAGAATCTGCATACAGCTTGCCAGGATAGTCATTGATCCGACGGCCAGATCACCGCCATATTTTTGCAGAGAAGTATTAAAGCAAATGCTTAAGAGACTTTCTGTACTCTGCATGATGAAGGGCGACATACCAAGGGCAAAAACAGGAAGAAGAATTCTCTTTGACAGCTTCATATTTTTAAAACGGATCTTTAATAAGGTTTTGGATCCGGTTAGAAATTTAAGTACCCACAGGGCGGATATACCCTGAGAGATAATGGTTGCCAGAGCAGCTCCCTGAACACCCATATGAAACAGGAAAATAAAAACAGGATCCAGAATAATATTGATAACAGCACCGATAATAACGGTTGACATGCTGATCTTTGCAAATCCCTGAGCGGAAATAAAAGAATTCAGACCCAGAGAAATCATGACAAAGAGCGTTCCTATAACATAGATGTTTAAATAACTCATGGCATAAGGCAGTGTATCGCTGCTGGCGCCGAATAGCTGAAGCAGTGTCTGGCCGAAAGTAAGAAAGAATCCGGTCAGTATGGTGGCCATGATGATTAAAATAGAAAAACAGTTGCCGAGAATATGTTCGGCTTCTTTTATGTTCTTTTCACCCATGCGAATGGAGGCCTGCGGTGCTCCACCCATCCCGATCAGGCATGAAAAGGCAGATATTAAGATAATGACAGGAAAGCAAAGTCCCACACCTGTCAGAGCCAGACTTCCAATACCGGAAATATGCCCGATATAAATGCGGTCCACAATATTGTAGAGCATATTGATTACCTGGGCAGTGATCGCGGGCAGTGCCAGCTCAAACAGAAGTCGTCCGACACTTTCTGTACCAAGTTTGTTCGATTCATTCGAATTCATTTTTTAAGACCCCTTTGTGTTGAAATAATGACATTCAGACTATAATATCATAGTTGGTTGTTAAAAACAAGGATGGGTCAGAGACTTCGTTGCAAAAGAAAAACATCTATGATATGATGGTTCTGTTTGAGGAGAATGAGCGGCAGATATGAATGACAGAGAAAATCTTTATACCAGATTAATTGAATATAGTAAAAGCATGGCTTATCCGTTTCATATGCCGGGGCATAAACGGCATAAGCTGTCAATGATGGATCCCTATCGATTTGATTTGACAGAGATTGATGGTTTTGATAACCTTCATGATGCGGAAGGCATATTAAAACAAGAAGAAGAACGGGCAGCTGATCTTTATGGTTCGAGTGAGACGCATATGATGATCAACGGGAGTACCGGCGGCATACTTGCGGCAATTGCAGGTGTGACAAAAAGAGGCAGTCGTGTGCTGGTTGCACGAAACTGTCATACGAGCGTTTATCATGGTATCGAACTTAACGGTCTGAGACCGGTTTATATCTGGCCGGAGATGGACCCTTCTCTTGGTATTTACCGGGGCTTAAGCCGAAGGGAAGTGGAGGAGAAACTGGATCAGTATCCGGATATTTGTGCGGTCTTTCTGACATCTCCTACATATGAAGGTGTTTTGTCAGATGTTCGGGGCATTTGTGAGGCGGTTCATGCGAGAGGCATACCGTGTGTGATCGATGAGGCGCATGGGGCGCATCTGAGGTGGATTGGCTTTGACGATGCGGTGTCCTGTGGGGCAGATGTGGTCATTCAGAGTCTTCATAAAACGATGCCGGCCCTCACCCAGACGGCTTTGATGCATGTGAACGGTTCTCTGGTGGACAGGGAGAAAATTCGGAGAATGCTGTCGATTTATCAGACATCGAGCCCTTCGTATGTACTTATGGCTTCTGTTAGTTTGTGTCTGACCTGGTTAGAGGAGTGGGGCAGAGAAGAATTTGACTTATATTCGAAGAGAATACAGAGTTTAAGACAAAGACTGACACACATGAAACACTTGTATCTATATAAACCGCAAGACGCATTTGATTGGGGAAAGTTTGTGATCGGGACAGTGGGATCGTCTATGAGTGGACGCGAATTGTATGATCGGCTTCGGGATGTGTATGGTCTGCAGATGGAGATGGTATCATCGGAATATGTTCTGGCCATGACGACGGTAGGAGATACGGAGGAAGGATTCGAGCGCCTGGCACAGGCACTGGAAGCAATTGACGCTGAGATTTGTGAGAAGAAAAAATGTCTCATTACCGAGAATATCTGTATTCCGGAACGTCAGATGGAGATTGATGAGGCAGTTAATATGCCTGCGGATATGATTCCTCTAAGTCAGGCAGAAGGAAGAATTCTCGGAGACTATCTTTATTTGTATCCGCCCGGAATACCGCTTCTTGTTCCGGGAGAAGTGTTACAAGTGAATCAGATTAAACAAATACAGTACTTTGTCAATTGCGGACTTGACGTCCATGGCGGATATGTGAAGGAGAATGGGAATGTCAAAGTTATTTTGCATCATGGGTAAGAGTGCATCCGGAAAAGATACGATTTTTAAAAAACTGACACAGGATGAGAATCTTGACCTTAAAAGGGTTGTGTCTTACACGACACGGCCGATGCGTGAAGGCGAGCAGGAAGGTGTGGAATATCATTTTGTGACCGCACAGAGACTGGAAGAACTTCAAAAGGAAGGTAAAGTTATCGAGCGCAGAGATTATTCCACAGTACATGGCATATGGAGCTATTTTACAGTGGATGATGGACAGGTCAACTTTTCTTTGAATCAGGACAGTATTATTATCGGTACGCTTGAATCTTATCAAAAGATCCGCACCTATTTTGGAAAGGCGAATGTTATTCCACTTTATATCCATGTGGAAGACGGACTTCGTCTTGAAAGAGCTCTCGAGAGAGAAAGGCAGCAGGAAGAGCCGGGATATGCCGAGATGTGCCGTCGTTTTCTGGCAGATGCCCAGGATTTTTCAGAAGAGAAGATGGCTGCATGTGAAATAGATAGGATCTATGAAAATATTGATATTGAACAATGTCTGAATGACATACGAAAAGATATTTTAAAATTCCGAAATGTATAGGTATCGTAATTCAGTCAGAAATATGATATACTAAAAAAAGAAAATGGGGAGGTGGCACACTATGTCAAACTTTAAAAATATTATTGGTCATGAGCAGATTATTCAGCATATGTCTACAGCTCTAAAAAATAAAAAAATATCCCATGCCTATATTTTTGAAGGTCCGAACGGCAGCGGAAAGAATATGCTGGCAAAGGCCTTTGCGAAGGCACTGGAATGTGAGGCTGGGTATGGAGATTCCTGCAATATGTGTCGCTCCTGCCATCAGATGGATACAGGAAACCAGCCGGATGTGAAATGGGTGACTCATGAAAAGCCGGCAACGATCAGTGTGGATGATATCCGTACACAGGTTAACAGTGATATGGCGATTAAACCATATAGCAGTAAATATAAAATTTATATTGTAGATGAAGCTGAAAAGATGAATGAGCAGGCTCAGAATGCTTTGCTCAAAACGATTGAGGAACCGCCGTCATATGGGATTATCATGCTTTTGACGAACAATCTGGAGAGCATGCTTCCGACTATTCTTTCAAGATGTATTGTTTTTCATCTGAAACCGGTGGATAATTATAAAATCACAGATTTTCTTGTGGACACATACGGAGTGCCGGATTATAAGGCACGTATATGTGCGGCCTTTTCTCAGGGTGTCGTGGGAAAGGCAATCGACATGGCTTTGTCTGAGGATTTTAACGATCTTCAGTATTATGTATTTAATATAGTAAAGAATATTCATGAGATGGATATATATGAAGTGATTGAGGCGGTTAAACGGCTCAGTGCTTATAAAACAGATATTAATGATGTGATTGACATGATGATGGTATGGTATCGGGATGTACTGATTCTGAAAGTTACAAAGGATGCCAATGCGATCGTCTATAAAGATCAGTATCGTTTTCTTATGGAACAGGCAAATCGTTCGTCATATGAGGGACTGAATGAAATTATACAATCGCTGGAGCGGGCAAAGGCACGTCTGGCTGCGAATGTAAATTTCGATGTGACCATGGAGATGATGCTGCTTGCAATGAAGGAGAATTAGTAAAATGATAAAAGTAATTGGCGTTAGATTTCGTCAGGCAGGTAAGATTTATTATTTTGATCCGCTTGATTTTGATATCGAAGTCGGCCAGCATGTTATTGTGGAAACAGCCCGGGGCGTTGAGTATGGTCTTGTTTTGACAGGCCCAAGGGAAGTAGAAGAGGACAAGGTCGTTCAGCCTCTCAAGCAGGTCATTCGTGTGGCTACTCCTGAGGATGATGAGATTGAGATGAAGAATAAAGAAAAAGAAAAGGCAGCTTTTAAGATATGCCTTGAAAAGATTGCCAAACATAATCTTGAGATGAAACTCATTGATGCGGAGTATACCTTTGATAATAATAAAGTTCTTTTTTATTTTACAGCAGATGGGCGTATTGACTTCCGTGAGCTTGTAAAGGATCTGGCCTCTGTTTTTAAGACACGTATAGAATTGCGTCAGATCGGTGTGCGGGATGAGACAAAGATTCTTGGCGGAATCGGCATATGCGGTCGTACGTTGTGCTGCCATTCCCATCTTTCAGAGTTTGCACCGGTATCGATTAAGATGGCAAAGGAGCAGAATCTTTCGTTGAATCCGACGAAGATTTCCGGTGTATGCGGCCGTTTAATGTGTTGTCTGAAGAATGAGGAAGAAACTTACGAATATCTGAACAGCAAGCTCCCGGCAATCGGTGACAAAGTTACAACGGTGGATGGATTTCGGGGTGAAGTTTCCAGTGTCAGCGTGCTTCGTCAGTTAGTGAAGATTGTTGTGACTCTGGATAATGATGAGAAAGAAATCAAGGAGTATCCGGTTTCACAGTTGAAATTCCGTCCAAAACGCAAGAAAGAGCGCTTGAATATTAATGATGAGGAATTAAAACAGCTGGAGGCTATGGAGAGACGCGGCAGCGGCTCAGTGTTATAAAGGAATGAAAACAGCCGGGACATTCTATA
>JAEDDO010000189.1 GCA_016298055.1 Frisingicoccus sp. | reverse complement strand
ATATATGAACAATTAAAGAACAAATCGCCTTTTCAATGATATTCTTTGAAATATATGTTATAATAGTCTGAATGATACTACTATTATTTGGATATTTTGGAAAGGTGATTTTTTTATGGGAAATTCCATTTTTGAAAAAAAGAAGATCCTACTTTTTGATCTGGACGGTACATTGACGGATCCGGGACTGGGAATAACCAATTCTGTGATGTATGCTCTGGAGAGATTTGGAATAACCGGGGTTTGTCGACAGGATCTTTATAAATTTATCGGACCTCCGTTAAGTCAGTCTTTTGAGCGTTTCTACGGTTTTTCAAAAGAAGATGCGCTCCGAGCGGTCAGTGTATACAGAGAATATTTCAGCACGAAAGGTTTATTTGAAAATGAGATATTTGACGGCATTGAAGTGATGCTGAAGACATTGAAAGCTCAGGGAAAGAAGGTTTGTCTTGCCACATCTAAACCAGAAGTTTTTGCTACAAAAATTTTGGAACATTTTGGTATTTTGACCTATTTTGATATTATATCCGGAAGTATGCTGGACGGAACGCGGACAGATAAGGGAGAAGTTATTGCGTGGGCATTAAGTGAACTGGAGAGGAGGGGAGAAAGATCCGTCAGTGAACAGGCTATTATGATTGGCGATCGGGAACATGATATTATCGGAGCACATGGGAACGATATTCCTGTCATCGGTGTTCTTTTTGGGTATGGAAGCAGAGAAGAACTGGAAGCTGCAGGGGCCGATTTACTGGCCGGTTCTGTATCTGAATTGTATTCACAATTGACAGGAGACACATTAGGGGGTTGAATATGGGACATTTTAAAGGGATGAGAAAAAGACTGATGATCCTTTGTTTAGCTGGACTTTTGCTTGCAGGAAGCGAGGTTTATGCAGAAGAAACCGATCAGTCAGCGTCTGCTCAGGCAGAAATTTTAACAACAGAAACGTCTGAAAGAGAGACATCTGAGGTACACAGCAGTGTGAAAATCGGAATTGAACCGGTTCATTGGAAACGTCGTATATATGATATGTGGTGTGAAGCGGATGATAAAGATTTGAAAGCGGATTCTGTAAAAGTATATGCGGGAAAGAACTATCATCTGGTAGATGCTAAAGGGAATGTATTGTCAGAAGGAAGCTATATTGATGCAGATGGCAATGTTATTTCCGGGACAGATGGAGGAAGAGTGTCCAGAGACCGAAACGGATGGTATATAGGCTGGGATAAGCCGAATCTGTCAGGATGGGGAAAACACCATGTATATGTTCAGGCAGATAAAGAGTTTATCGGAGGTAATAATCAGACACTGGGTGTGAGCGGCCTTTCCGGCATTTATAGTTTGGATGAACCTTTGGAAGTGAAATATTCTTTTGATTATGAAGATATTAAAGTGAATGTGGCATCTGAAGTGGATGTATCGGATGTTGAATTCCCGGTGCTTCGCGGAATTGATACAAAAAATGCCAATTTTCTTAATAAGGCTGTGATAAAAATTGAGTCGGTTTATGGTGAATTGAAAAATCTGCCGATAGAAATTCAATGGTATCGCGTTGAGAAGAGCAGTGAGGGCAGTGAGAAACTTATTCCTGTCGGAGAGGGACAGAAGCGTCCGCCTTATTACATACCGGAGAGTGAATTATCTATTCTGGATGAGAGTCCGGAGTATCGTGTACGTGTTTTTTATGTTGGTGAGGCATCGACTCAGGAAGCCCGTGAGAACACCAAAGGTTATGAGAATATTTCTTCTGCTGAGAAATGGATGGATGAAGCGGTTTTCAAGGTTAAAGATATTACCGGAGTGATTGATCTGATGGTATGTCTTGAGGATCTGCCTTATAATAATGAGACGAGCAGTAATAATTTTAAGTATAAGTTATATCGCTTTGATCAGCCAAACCAGATGATCGGCAGTGATACACCTTATACAGAATATACGGTTTCCTTTGAGAAACAGGGAAATGAGAATACACAGCATTTATTTATTGATCAATTGTCAGCCGGATGGTATACACTCGTACCGACAGAGCCGGAAGGACAGTTTGAAGAGAAGATAGAAAATCGTGTAGACAGCTGTGAGCCAAAAGCAAGAACAGGTTCTGCGGCCGGTGTGGATTTTTATATTGGTCAGATCGTCGATACGAAATACAGTTGGGAGTCGATCCGTTATCAGGGACAAAACACGGAGAATGAAAGAAGTGACAACTTTTTCAGAGTGGTTTATCGGTATAAAGAGACGGTTTACGGTGTTCAATACGATATGAACCTTCCGGAAGGCGTCAGCGGAAAGGGTGAAGTGCCGACGGATTCAGAAAAATATGCTGTCGGTACAAGTGTGAAAGTCCGGAGTGGTCACTCAATGACAGCAGACGGATGGAAATTTGTCGGATGGTCATTAGATCCGGGCGATGGTATTTATGGAACAGGTGATGAAATTTATTCGGATATATCGGTTCATGGTATAGAAGTTAAATCGAATGTTTCAATGGTCAAAGATGGCCTTAAGCTGTATGGACAGTGGGTTCCGGTCTATACAGTCAATTATGACGGAAATCTGAGTACGGGCGGAAATGTTCCTCTGGATGTAAATGGAACGGCAGGACAGGGAACGAATATCTATTATTATGAAGATATGGTAACGGTTCTCTCCCCTGGGAATCTGGAAAAGACCGATTCGGACGGAACAAAATATATCTTTGATGGCTGGTCGATGAATCAGGATGGTTCTGGAAACAGATACTATGAAGGTGATAAATTTGCCATGAAAGATGCGAATGTGACACTGTATGCCCAGTGGAAAGCTGTCGGAACAGACAAATATGCGGTAAACTATGTTGTTGTTCTTCCGGAAGGCGCTGAACTTGCGGGAGAAGTACCTGAAGATGATAAAAAATATGCGGATGGCAATGTGATCAAAGTGAAAGGTGCAGGGACAATGTCCGTTTCACATTACCGCTTTGCCGGATGGTCTACAGAATCAAGAGAGGATGGACTGTATCAGCAGGATGAAGTTCTGTATGGATCGAATGATGTAGGAGATACCGTGCATCATGAAGAGATTGTTATGAAGGAACAGGGCATTTCCTTTTACAGTCGATGGATTCCGCTGTATCAGGTTGTCTATTATTCCAATGGAAATGTAACCGGTGATATTCCAAAAGATGAAAATGAATATGTAAAGGATGACATGGTGAAGATCTTATCGGGCGATAAGATGATTCGTCCGGGATACCAGTTTATTGGATGGAATACAAAAGAAAATGGCAGCGGACAAAGTTACGATCCGGGATTAAAATTCAATATGCCGGCAGAAAATATTGA
>JAEDDO010000188.1 GCA_016298055.1 Frisingicoccus sp. | reverse complement strand
AAGGGCTGTGCTTTCTCAGCCTTACCTGTCGCTGTGCTTCAGGGCGGCATGACCGGTCTTGCAAGACTCATTGAGCCGGTGATGACGGAGGAAGCTCTGGCAAATCTGTCTCTGATTGGCTCTGTCCTCATTTTCTGTGTCGGTTTAAATCTTGTGTGGGGAAAGAAAATAAGAGTGGCGAATCTTCTTCCGGCTCTGGTGATAGCGGTCATTATAGCTTTTTTGCCTGTCAATGTATAAAAAATTTATCTTGACAAATAATAAAAAAAGGACTAAGATAAGTTCATAAATTTTTTAAATAATCCTCGATAGCTCAATGGTAGAGCACTCGGCTGTTAACCGAGTTGTTGCAGGTTCGAGCCCCGCTCGGGGAGTATTCAAAAGTCACAGACATTTGTTTGTGGCTTTTTTGATTGTATAACAAAATGAATTGTGTTATACTAAAGCGAACTGAATAGAAAACATTCAGGTGTCGGAAGAATCATTCGTGATTTGTTCCGGTGAAAAGGGAAACAGGTGAAAGTCCTGTGCGAACTCGTCACCGTAATCAGGGAGCCGAAGCCGAAGGATCACTGGGAAACCGGGAAGATGGCAAAGGCGATGATCTTTAAGTCGGGAGACCTGCCTGAGTGTTGTACAGAAACGATTGTTTCAGGCCACGAGTAACTGGCTGTACGTATGAATGGATACGCTGATGCGTAAGATATTTCATAGTTTTTGAGTATGAGCCCTTTACCTGAATTGGAAAAGGGCTTTTTTGCGGTTGAATTATAAAGGTGATAGCAGGAGAGATCGACATGATGATTTTAGTTGTGAGTTTCGGGACAAGTTATCCGGACAGTCTGGATAATTGCATAGGTGCTGTTGAAAATGCGATTCGGGCATCTTTTCCGGAAGATGAGGTGAGAAGGGCTTTTACGAGTCAGGTCATTCTTCGCATTTTAAAGAAGCGGGACAATATGGAAATTGCTTATGTGAAAGATGCTCTGGAGAGGGCCCTTTCAGAGGATATACGTGAGATGGTCATTCAGCCGACCCATTTGATGGACGGTCTGGAGTATATGAAACTGATGGATGTGGTGGAGGAGTACAGACAACAGTTTGAAAGGATTGTTGTGGCAAAACCTTTGCTTATGGATGATTCAGATTTTGATGCGGTTGCCTCAATTCTTGCGGATAAGACAGTAATGTATGACGATGGTGAAACGGCGATCTGTTTTATGGGACACGGTACAGAGGCGAAATCCAATGAGATTTATAGAAAACTTCAGGAAAAATTTTCAGAGATGGGACGGGAAAATTATTATATCGGAACAGTTGAAGCGGAACCGTCTCTGGATGAAGTCATTTCTTTGCTTCATGGAGCAGGAATATACAAAAAAGTATTGCTGGAGCCGCTCATGCTTGTTTCCGGTGACCATGCCCGTCATGATATGGCGGGAGATCAGGAAGATTCATGGAAACGAAGACTTGCAGGTGAAGGCTATGATGTGACATGTATTCTTGAAGGAATCGGTCAGATTCCTGAAATTCAGCAGCTTTATGTGAAGCATACCGGGGAGGCAGTTAAAAGGCTTAAAAATGTTGAGGAGGTACGGGGATGAAAGAGACAGAATGGGCTCAGGGGGAATATATGATCGATGTGACTCTTCTCGGAGGTACAGGAAGGGCTGACATTACCTCTCCTGCGGAAATTCGAATAACACAAGAGGGTGTGACGGCACTGATCGAATGGAGCAGTCCGAGTTATGACTATATGATTGTCGATGATATAAAATATATGCCCGTCAATACGGAAGGAAATTCGGTATTTGAAATACCGGTGACCGCTTTTGATGAAGCGATACCGGTGACGGCAGACACTGTGGCAATGAGTGTTCCGCATGAAATTGAGTATACATTGAATTTTCATTCAGAAACAATGGTTCAGAAGCAAATGACGGTGCCATTGATAGTTCAGGGCGGGATTCTCATCGGGGTGACACTGATCATTGCGGCATTCGGATATTATTTCGGGAAAAAACAAGTGAGGAGAAAGCATGTGTAAAATAATAAAAAGGGGCATTTTATCGGGGCTTTTATGCCTTATCCTGTTTCTGACGTGGGGCTGTACAAAAAAAGAGGAATCCTCTGTTTGGGAAGACCAAAATATCAGCAGTCAGCTGGTATATGAGAGCAGTATGGAACTTTCTTATGCATCCGAATTCCGGGTAGATTATTATCAGGGTGGATATGCGCTTCTTTCTGTATCCGACGGAAACCGGTATCTTGTTCTTCCTGAAGGGGAAGAGGCACCGGAAGATCTGGACGCGGATGTTCAGGTGCTGCGGAAACCTTTTACAAACATCTATATGGTGGCGACAGCGGTTATGGATATGTTTTATGAATTGGATGCCTTAGATTGTATTCGGCTTTCCAGTCAGAAAAAAGAAGGCTGGTGCAATGAAGATGTGCGTGAAAAAATGGAGGAAGGAAAAATTCTATATGCGGGAAAATATAATATGCCGGACTATGAATTAATTTTATCCGAAGGGTGTTCCCTCGCCATTGAGAATAATATGATCACCCATTCGCCGGAGGTTATTGAAAAAATGAAAAGTTTTCATATACCGGTCTTTATCGATCTGTCAAGTTATGAGAAACATCCTCTTGGCAGAGTGGAGTGGGTAAAGGTTTACGGGCTGCTTCTTGGAAAAGAAGAGGAGGCAAAGGCGATTTTTGACAGACAGTGTGAAATAGTGGATCAGATCGGGGCCGAAGCATCATCCGGAAAAACCGTGGCCTTTTTCTACATTACAAGTAATCAGATGGTCAGCGTCAGAAATTCCAATGATTATGTGCCTAAGATGATCGAAATTGCCGGCGGACGTTATATTTTTGAAAATCTGGGAGATGAAAACAGCAGACGTTCTTCGATGACCATGCAGATGGAAGAGTTTTACGGCAAGGCAAAGGATGCAGATTACATCGTTTATAACAGTACGATCGACGGAGAATTGGAAACCGTTCATGAACTTCTTGATAAAGAGCCGATGCTTAAAGATTTCAAGGCAGTACAGAATGGAAATGTATGGTGTACAACACAAAATCTTTATCAGGAATCCATGTCGATCGGGGGAATGATTGAAGATTTTCACCGTATGTTGTCGGATGATCCGGACATGCAGAAGGATATGACTTACATATATCGGTTGAAACAGGAGGAATAGACATGCAGAATCATAGAAAATTATTCCGTTGTATCGCCGGGCTTTTGCTGCTTATGATCCTTTGTGCCGGACTGTTGATCTTAAATATTATATGCGGAAGCATTTCTATTTCCTTTCAGGATTTTTTTCAATTAATTATAAA
>JAEDDO010000037.1 GCA_016298055.1 Frisingicoccus sp. | reverse complement strand
CATCATCATGACCATGGTCCGGATTGTACATGTGGCTGTCATGACCATGATCATCATCATGCAGATGAAATTTTTACAAGCTGGGGTCAGGAGACCGGGAAGAAATATGACCGTGAACAGATGCGTATGACACTGGATGTTTTAGCTCATACACAGGAATACGGCAGTGTGCTTCGTGCTAAGGGTATGGTTCCGGATACAGAAGGCGGATGGATCTATTTTGATCTTGTTCCGGGTGAATTTGAACTTCGTGACGGTGAAGCGGATGTCACAGGACGTCTGTGCGTGATCGGATCAGAATTAAAAGAGGACGAACTGGCACAGCTCTTTGGCCTGAAATAGAACGGAGGATAAGTCATGCAGATTCCTGTATATTTAATTACCGGTTTCCTTGAAAGCGGAAAGACAAGTTTTATTGAACAGGTCATTCTGGAAGGCAATTTTGTTGAAGACGAAAAAACACTTCTTATCCTGACAGAAGAGGGCGAAGTTGAGATTGAAGAGGAATTGCTGGAACAGTACAATGTGGATCTTATTGTTGTGGAAGATAAATCCGAATTTACGGTGGATTTTTTGAAAAAGTGCCGGAGAGAGCATCGCCCGCAGCAGGTCATTATCGAATATAACGGTATGTGGCCGGTGAGCGAATTCCTGAATATGCAGCTTCCTTACCGGTGGGAACTTTTCCAGATCGTATCCACGGTGGATGCCTCAACTTTCCAGCTGTATATGAATAATATGCGTTCCCTCATGTCCGAATTCCTCTCCTGCACCGGAATGGCTATTTTCAACCGGTGTGATGAGGACACGGATCTCTCTTATCTGATTCGAAATGTTAAGGTCCTCAACAGTAATGCGGAATTGATCTTTGAAGATGTGAACGGAGACATACTGGATCCGGGCGAAGATATTCTGCCTTATGATGTCAATCAGCCGATCATTGAAATTTCTGATGACAACTATGGCACCTGGTATCTGGACGCACTCGATCACGGCGAACGATATGAGGGAAAGGATGTTATTATAAAAGGCATGGTCTTTCGCTCACAGAATTTTGAAGAAGACTATTTTGTGCCGGGACGTATGGCAATGACCTGCTGTGCAGATGATGTGACATTTTTAGGTTTTCTTTGTAAAAGCAAATTTGCATCCCGGCTTAAAAATAAGCAGTGGGTCCGTGTGACGGCTGAAGTCAAACTGGAATATAAAGAAGAATATCACGGAATCGGACCTGTTCTCTATGCAAAACGCATTGAGAAAGCTACAAAACCAGAAGAGCCGATGGTTTACTTCAATTAGCCATGAGCCAATGGGGACGGAGTTTTTGGCTCTGTGAATACAGATGAAAAAGGAATCTCTTTTGAGATTCCTTTTTTCTATATGGTTATATGGGTAAAAAAGCCAAAAACTCCGTCCCCAATGGCATGGTTATTGACAACTAACTGAGCTTGTGATAAGATAGACGAGAAAAATGAGAAAAATTATCAATAAATGGAGGAATTGGAAGATGACATTATCTGAGAGTGTCCCTGGAAAGGTGTATACGGTGGAATCGACCAAACTAAATGAAAAAGTCGGCAGACGACTGGAAGCACTTGGATTGATCATAGGAACGAAGGTTGAGGTTTTGAATCGAAAGAAGACGGGAACGTTGATTTTTAAGGTGCGTGGGACCCGTCTGGCCGTCGGAAATGAAATTTCTGCCGGGATTTTTGTAAAGGAGGCCGTTGTATGAATCAGCAGGCAATCAATGTTGCTTTTGCGGGCAATCCAAACTGTGGAAAGACGACGCTGTTTAATGCCTATACGGGTGCAAGACTGAAGGTGTCGAACTGGCCGGGAGTTACGGTTGAGAAAAAGGAAGGTGCCTTTAAGTTTCATGACAATCAATATAAATTAGTGGATTTACCGGGATTATATAGTCTGACCTGTTATTCTACAGAAGAAATCTTATCACGCCAGTATCTTCTTGGTGATGAAGTGGACGTTGTCGTCGATGTGGCAGATGCATCGAATCTGGAACGAAATTTATATCTTACGCTTCAGCTTATTGAGCTTGGTAAACCGGTTATTCTGGCGTTAAATATGATGGATATTGTGGAAGAGAGAGGTATGGAGATCGATATGCATCGTTTGCCGGAGATGCTTGGTATTCCGGTTGTTCCCGTATCTGCGAGAAAGCGGACCGGTCTGGAAGTGTTAATGCATACCGTTGCCCATCATCAGGGCAAAGCCAACAGTGTGCCCGTCGAACATCATCATGACCTGGTTTGCCAGAGTGTCCATCGCCATAATCATCATCATGAATTTGCCATGGTTTATTCGGATGAGATTGAGGATAAGATTGATGACATTGAAGAAAGACTTTTGAAAAAATATCCGGATATTGTTAACCCGAGATGGCATGCGATTAAAATGCTGGAAAAAGATGTTGATATCATGAAGAAATATCCGGTATATGTTGGAGATATTGTTGACAAAAATTATGAGCATGAGATCATCAATCAGAAATATGATTTTATTGAGGAAATTATCGATGAAGTTGTTATGAACAAGGCGAGCAAGGAAGCGCGCACAGATAAAGCAGATGAATTGATGACTCATCCGGTATGGGGAATGCCGATCTTCTTCGGTATTATGGCGGTTGTCTTTTTGCTCACATTTGTTGTGGGTGATTGGATCTCCGGTGGTTTTGAAGTCGTGATCGGTATCGTGACGGATTTTATTCAAAAATCGATGATCGGCCTGCATTTGAGCGATGGGATCATTTCGCTTGTATGTGACGGTATCATTACCGGTGTGGGTGGCATTCTTACATTCCTGCCGAATATTTTTATTCTGTTTTTAGCACTGGCGTTTCTTGAAGACAGCGGTTATATGGCGCGTGTGGCTTATGTTATGGATGGCCTTATGGGCAAGATGGGACTTTCGGGAAGAGCATTTATACCGATGCTTCTTGGATTTGGATGTACGGTGCCGGCGATTATGAGTGCGCGTACTCTGGAAGATACGAGAGACCGTCTCAGAACGATTATGGTCACACCGTTCATGTCCTGCAGCGCACGTCTCCCGATTTACGTTCTTTTTTCAAAGATGTTTTTTGGAAAATACGCGATGATTGCCGCTTTTTCCATGTATGTGATCGGCCTTTTAGTGGCCATTGGGGTGGCACTCATTTACAGTAAGGTCGTATGCAGAAATGAAGAGAAAAACTGTCTTTTGATTGAGCTTCCGGAGTATAAAGCACCCAATGCCCGCACGATCATTATTTATGTGTGGGAGAAAGTTGCAGATTATCTGACAAAAGCCGGAACGACCATTTTGGCCGGATCGGTTATTTTGTGGGTGATCATGAATTTCGGGCCGGAGGGAATGGTGACAGACATTTCCCAGAGTTTTGCCGCAGGAATCGGATGTCTTCTTGTACCGATACTGGCACCGGCTGGTCTTGGATTATGGCAGATGGGTGTAGCTTTGATTTCCGGAATTGCAGCCAAAGAAATGGTTGTTTCAAGCTGTAGTGTACTTTTTGGCATGAATATTAATTCGGATGCGGGAATTGCAGCGTTTCAGAAGACGCTGGAAGGTATGGGCTTCGGAATGCTTAATGCCTACGCTTTGATGGTATTTTGCCTTCTTTATATACCATGCATGGCAACGATCGCAACAATACATAAAGAGACAGAGTCCTGGAAGTGGACAATCGCAATGATTCTTCTCCAGCTTCTCATTGCATGGGGAATGGCTGTGATCGTCTTTCAGGCAGGTTCATTTTTTATTGGAGGGTGATAAGATGATGGGTTCAATTATTGTCGGAGTATGCATCGGAGCATATGTACTCTGGGTGGTATGCCGAAAAATCCGCCGATTGAAAGAAGGAAAATGCACATGTGGCTGCAGCGGCTGCAGTGCCAGTGGGGACGGAGTTTGTGGCTTTATTAATAGAGATGAAACGGGGACTTCATGTAAAAATTGAAAAAGCCTTATTTTGTGAAAATTTCAAGAAGAGTTTACAAGTGAAAAAGGCCACATCAAAGGATTTGCCAATGATGTGGTCTTTTCTTGTACTTTTTAATACCATATGGTCATGCAGGTATTTATGTTGTTTCAGATTCCAGAAGCTTTGGTGTGACCTCCGATGGAATAGGACAACGATAAGGATGATTTCCTGTTTTTTCCCGAAGTTGTTTCCATGCTGTTTCGATGATTTCAGGATTTTCACAAACATCGATTGCAGTTGCTGCGATGATCTGACCGGCATAAAGCATTCCTTTGTGCGCAAAATCACTTTTTCCGCAGGCAACAGCCTGCCAGCTGTGAGCGGCAGTTCCTATCGGCCAGGTGCTCGTAGCACACTGAGAAAGCGGACAAACCCAGCTCACATCACCGGTATCCGAAGATCCGGGAATAGGAATATTTCCCGCTTTGTTCCAAGGCAGAGGTGCTAAGTTAAACGCATTTTCAGAAATTTTGTCAGCGGGTGTCTGGGTTTTAACAATTTCACGTGCAAATTCAATATCTTCGGCCTGTGCAACAGGGTTTGGAATTTCGCACATGTTGTTGTACATGACCTCATCCAGTGCCGGAATCAGTACGGTATTGCTGGTGCCTTTCAGAAGTTTGATCTCCACCTGTGTATCGGTCATCATGGCGGCACCTTTGGCTATGTTATTGACCCGTTCATACAGATCGGCAAGCTCAGGCGCATAAGGTGCTCGCATCTGATACAGTGCGGACGCATAGGCCTGAACAATATTAGGGGAAATTCCACCCGTATCCGTAATGGCATAATGCACTCTTGAGGTTGATGGAATATGTTCCCGGAGAAATTGAACGCCGATATTCATCAATTCAAGCGCATCAAGGGCACTTCTTCCTGCTTCCGGTGCTGCCGCAGCATGAGATGCTTTGCCGGTAAAACTGTAACGGACGACATTATTTGCCAAAACGGGTCCGGGAGGCAGCATATTATGGGAATCCGGATGCCAGCTGAAAGCCGCATCGAGGCGGTCAAAACAGCCTTCACGGGCCATAAAAGTTTTTCCGCTGCCGCCTTCTTCGGCCGGACAGCCGAAAAATACGACAGTTCCGGTTTTTCCATTTGTTTCCAGGTAATGCTTGAAGCCAACAGCACCCATGAGTGCACCAACGCCAAGAAGATTATGACCGCAGCCATGTCCGTTCCCTCCGGTTGTCAGGGGCTCTTTGACGGAAATACCCGCTTTCTGACTCAGACCCGGAAGTGCATCATATTCTCCCAGGAAGCCAATGACAGGCTTTCCGCTTCCCCATTCGGCACGGAACGCTGTTTTCAGTCCTGCTATACCAACGGTTGTCGTGAAACCTTCAGCTTTAAGAAAATCCGCATAATCCTGTGCTGATTGTTCCTCTTGAAAACGGATTTCTGCATTTTCCCATATTTTGTCGCTGAGTGTATAGAAATCCGATGCTCTTTCTTCCAGATATTGGATTATTGTCCGCTTATCCATTTATATTCTCCTTTCCTAAATCGAATCGTCGTTTGTTGTATGTTATTACTCTGTTTTTACACTATGAGCCTTTCTTTTTCCTGAGAAGCACACGATGAGAATGGCCGAAAGCAGGAGTATGGCACTGCAGATCAGTCCGACCTTGTGCAGCAAAAGGCTGAGACTCGGATCCGGGATACCGGCCGCATAGGCTTCAAGAAGATTTTGATGGATCCGGAATTCTCCGCACAAATAGATTGTAAAAAAGAGTACCAGTTGTTCAAGGATACTGCCTGCCGCATAGATTCTGAGTCGGACGAGGGAACGCTCCAACGGCTCATGGCGTTCATCCTTCATGTATCTCGCTGCAGCTTCTGTTGCCGTGATATTGCCGAAAGCCATGGAAAGCATTATTCCGATCAGATTGATGGTCTGTGACGGGGCAATCAAAAGAAAAGCAAATGCTGCCGAGAGAAGCATGGATACATGGCTTAATTTGGTGTCTGTCAAAAATTTTGACAGAAATTTTCGGAGCAGCATCGACAAGATTGTTCCTATGGCGATAGCAAGATAGATCAGTATTCCCATGGAGGAATTGCCGACGGAATTATGGTAGATCAGGCTGAACAACAGAAGGTAGCTTTTTACCGCACCGGCCCAGTAGGTCTGATAGACAAAAACCCCGTAATGTCGGTGCCTGAACATCTCAAGAATAATTAAAATGATCACCAAAGAAGGTGCCAGCCAGAGCAGTGCGGAAACACTGGACTGTTTATACTGACGCAGTATGAACAGGCAGAGCAGTGACAGTATGCCGAAAACGAAATATACCAGATTACTTTTGTCGGTGTCAAAGGCCTTTTGTTGTGCAAATAACGTATCACCGTCAAAACGAATGAGAATCCACAACGCACAAACAATGTACAGAAGAAACAGGACAGGAACGACCAGAAGGTAAATTTTTCCAAGCACAAGTGCCGTCAGCATGACCAGCAGATAAAGACCGGTACCGATACTTTTTCCTTTTTTCAGGGAAGGGTTCTGTTCTGTCACACCGGCATAAATCGGAATGAACATAGCGTGAAACGGAGAAAGACCGATTCCGATCAGCAATGCGCTTAGCATAAGAAGAGGACGGTAAAAAAATGACATCAGCATCAGAATCGATCCCGAAAGTACTATCAACAGTCCGCCTTTCAAAATTCTGTAAGGATTTGTAATTTGGCCGAATCCGCGCAGAGCGATCAAGCAGGCTCTCAGTACGGAATATACGATGATCACAGGTACAAAAAAGTTCACCGTTGTTGATTTTTCGGTCAGCAGACTGGAAAAAATCAGAAACGGCAGCATCATGTAGCTTTCTGATAAACTGTAAAGTACGCCCAGCTTCAGTTTACTTAAAGGTCGTTTTTGAATCGGCATCATTGGTACACCTCCCCCATATCTTCAAAAAATCTCAGTATATTCATATCATACTGTACAGACCTTAACATAGCAAGAGAAAAACAGGATCCAGGCAAAATTTCATAAAACAGGCATAAAATGCTTATATTTTCAAGTCTGTTTTTCAAATTTTATTTGGCAGATACGCCAGAAAAGCCACAAACTCCGTCCCCAATGGCTTTGCGATGGGCGGTTGATATGGGGAGAAGTGTCAGTTCGTCTTGTGAGTATAAAGTGTAGTTTTCGGATAGAATTTTTTCTTCTGGATCTGTGATCTCGCCGAGGTAGACGCTCATGTGCCAGATGCGGTGGGAAAAAACGTGTTTGACCTCTTTTATATATTCGCAGAGACGAACGGAAAGACCGTATTGATCATAAAAATGTTCTTCAAAACTTATAGGTGATTCGACTTCGTACTGAACGAATCCGTAAAGGTTTTGGAGAAGGCCTTCTTCGTTTTTAATGAGAAAATATTTGTCTCCTTTTTTTAAGATGGCGGTAATGTAGTAAATATCGGATTTGGATGTGTTTTTTATTTTTACCGGAAGAATCGCCGTTGTATCCGCCTGGTAAGCCTCACACAGATTTTGCACAGGGCAATTGGTACAATCCGGATGTTTTGGCGTGCAGATCATGGCACCCAGATCCATCATGGCCTGATTAAAAAGCGATGGGTCACAGCCATGGATAAGTTCATCCATAAGTATCTGATAATTTTTTTTCGTCTTTTCCAGTGCAATATTATCCTGGCGGTTATAAATACGGGAGAGAATACGCAGTGTGTTCCCGTCGATGACGCCTTTTTCCTGACCGAAGGCAATGCTTGAAATGGCGCTGGCGGTGTAATTTCCGATACCTTTCAGTTTTATAATACGGTCATAGGTGTCGGGAAAATGTCCGTCATAGTTTTCGATGATCGTTTGTGCCGCTTCTTTCATGTGGCGTACACGGCGGTAGTATCCGAGGCCTTCCCAGAGTTTAAAGACAAGATCGTCATCTGCCAGAGCGAGAGACTTGATGTCCGGGAGTGTTTCCAGAAACCGAACATAGTAAGGTTTTACGGTATCTACCTGTGTCTGCTGGAGCATGATCTCACTGACCCATATGGCATAAGGATCATTTGTGTGGCGCCATGGAAGATCACGGCCCTTATTTTTGTACCATGTTATTAAATTTTTTTGAAAATGTTGTATATTCATTAATTCTTTCATGGGCACAGTGTAACACATTTTTCGTTTTTTTTCTATAATAACAGAAGGATTTTTCGGGATGGATGCAGAAAATATATAATAAGGAGAGATTTACATGAATGTTTGAGTAAAACAAAAAATTAAAGCAAAAGAGTGTATGTCTGTTCAATATTTGTATGAAGAACTGCACATACTTTTTGTATGGAAGGTGGTAGGATGTTTTATACGGATGATACGATTGAAGAGGTCCGTTCAAGAAATGATGTGGTTGACCTTATTGGAAATTATATAAAGCTGACAAAAAAAGGCAGTTCCTATTTTGGACTTTGTCCTTTTCATAATGAAAAATCACCTTCTTTTTCTGTGAGCAGAGATAAGCAGATGTATTATTGCTTTGGCTGCGGTGCCGGGGGGAATGTATTTACATTTATTATGGAATACGAGAATTATACCTTCATGGAGGCAGTAAAGTATCTGGCAGAGCGGGCAGGTATAAAACTTCCGGAGACAGAAATGACAGAAGAGGCAAAAAAGATTCAGGGAAAGCGACAGCGCCTTCTGGATATCCATAAGCTGGCTGCCAGATATTTTTATTACCAGCTGAAGGGAAAGGATGGGGCGAATGCCCGGTCCTATTTTGAAGAGCGTCGTCTGGAAGGGGCAACGATTACCCACTTTGGTCTGGGATTTTCAAATCCTTATCGGGATGACCTGTATCAGTTTTTGAGAAGCAAAGGCTATGAGGATGATATTTTGAAAGAATCCGGACTTGTGTCCATCGATGAAAAATACGGGGCACATGATAAGTTCTGGAACAGAGTGATGTTTCCAATCATGGATGTCAACAATAAGGTGATCGGTTTTGGCGGCCGTGTGCTCGGGGAAGGAACACCAAAGTATTTGAATTCTCCGGAAACACTGCTCTTTGACAAAAGCCGAAATCTCTACGGGCTGAATTTTGCGCGTACGTCCAGAAAGTCTTATTTTATTATATGTGAAGGTTACATGGATGTGATCGCCATGCATCAGGCCGGCTTTAATAATGCGGTGGCATCGCTTGGAACCGCTTTTACATTACAGCATGCCAATCTTCTTAAACGTTATACAGAAGAAGTTTTGCTGGCTTATGACAGTGATGAAGCCGGAGTAAAAGCTGCTCTTCGCGCGATCCCGATGCTCCGTTCAGCGGGACTTCGCATAAAGATCATTCATATGGACCCTTATAAGGATCCGGATGAATTTATAAAAAACCTTGGCGTTGAAGCTTTTCAGGAGCGGATCGATCAGGCAGAGAACAGCTTTATGTTTGAAATTTCTATTCTGGAGACGTCCTTTGATATGGCAGATCCGGATGGAAAGACACGATTTTTCAATGCGGTTGCCAAACGACTTCTGGAATTTGATCAGGAACTGGAGAGGAATAATTATATAGAAGCGCTGGCAAGAAAATATGGTATAAGCTTTGAAAATCTCCAGAAACTTGTCAATCGCTATGGTCTGGCCATGCCTGAAAAAGTGAATACTTACGAAGCGAAAGAAAAGCCGGCCATCCATCAAAAGTCAGACCCGGATTATCCGGAGGCAGTGCTGGCTTCACAGAAACTTTTACTGACCTGGCTTGTCAATGATGTGTCGTTGTTTAAAAAGATTCGTCCGTGGATCAGTTGGGAGGATTTTGTTCACCCGGTATACAGTTCAGTGTGTCGGGCCGTTTATGAATCTATTGAGTCCACAGGCCAGATCGTCCCGGGCCAGATCATTAATCTGTTCCAGGAAAAAGAAGAACAGAATCTTGTAGCCGGTATATTCAATTCGGATATTTCCGGCATTGAAGATAAAAATGCAAAAGAAAAAGCGCTTACCGAAACGATCCTGCGAATTAAACGGTTTCATCTGGATGAGATGAGCCGTCATATTAAAGATCTGGGAGAGCTGCAGAAAATTATCCATATGAAATCCGATTTACAGAATTTGCATATTTCTCTATAGTGTGGAAAGACTATAGACAAATTATGAGGAGGAAAAAATGGGCGGTAAAATGACATTTGACGAACGTTTGAACACATTGATCATGTCGGAAAAAAATGGGGGAGCCGGAATGGCTCTGCAGGAGGTTCTTGATTATTTTGCAGATATGGATCTGACAGAAGACCAGATCGAGAAGGTCTATCTGGCCCTGGAAAAGTCACATGAAGATTTTCTTGAAGATGATGTACAGGAGAATTTTTCAGAGAATGACGGGGATATGGATCTGTCTGCCCCGGAAGGCACGCGGATGGACGATCCGGTGCGTATGTATTTGAAGGAGATAGGAACGGTTCCACTTTTATCGGCGGAGGAAGAGCTTGAACTGGCAAAACGCATTGAACAGGGAGATGAGGAGGCAAGAAACCGTTTGTCAGAGGCGAATCTGCGTCTTGTAGTCAGCATTGCAAAGCGCTATGTGGGCAGAGGCATGCTTTTTCTCGATCTCATTCAGGAAGGAAATCTGGGACTCATTAAAGCGGTTGAAAAATTTGATTATCGTAAAGGATATAAGTTCAGTACCTATGCGACCTGGTGGATCCGTCAGGCAATCACGCGGGCGATTGCAGATCAGTCACGAACGATCCGTATTCCTGTCCATATGGTGGAAACGATAAATAAGCTGAGAAAAGTTTCAAGACAGATGCTTCAGGAACTGGGACGGGAAGCGACAACGGAGGAGATTGCGGAGCGGATGGAGATGCCGGTGGAGAAGGTGCAGGAGATCATGAAGATGTCGATGGAGCCGGTATCTTTAGAGACACCGGTGGGTGAGGAAGAGGACAGCCATCTGGGTGATTTTATCCAGGATGATCAGATGCCGATGCCGGCGGATGCAGCAGTTTACAAGATGCTCCAGGAAGAAGTGGCCAGTGTGTTGTCGATGCTTTCCGAGAGGGAAGCGAAAGTTCTTCGGCTGCGTTTCGGACTGGAAGACGGTCGTGCGCGGACCCTGGAGGAAGTTGGCAAAGAATTTGATGTGACACGCGAGCGGATCCGTCAGATCGAGGCAAAGGCATTGAGAAAGATCGGTGCCCGTAGCCGGAGTACAAAATTATTTGACTTTTTGTCAGATTAGGAGAAATAATGTTAAAAATATCAGAAAGACTTATTGAAGTGGCCAGCCTGGTGCCGAAGGGATGCCGTCTGGCAGATGTGGGGACAGATCACGGTTACGTGCCGATATGGCTGCTTCAGAATCAATATATTACCTCTGCGATCGCCATGGATGTGAACAGAGGGCCTTTAAAAAGAGCAGAGGAAAACAGAGACAAATATGGTTTTGCCGAAGTGATGGATATCCGTCTTTCAGACGGTCTTGAAAAATTAAGACCGGGGGAGGCGGATACGGTGTTGATCGCCGGAATGGGAGGTCCGCTGATGATCCGCATTCTGGAAGAGGGAAGGGCGAATGCTGCCGGAGCCTCGACCTGGGTACTTCAGCCCCAGTCCGAAATTCCGTCGGTGCGCCGTTATCTGATAGAGAATGGCTTTGATATCGTACGGGAGATCATGCTCAAAGACGAAGGAAAATATTATATGGCGATGCAGGCGGTTCCGGGTGAGGCCGAACTGTGGAGTGATACAGAATATCTTTTTGGAAGATTTTTACTCAGAGAAAAGCACCCGGTCCTGAAAGAATTTATTTTGAAAGAGCATAGAGTTTATGAAAGTATCCGAAAAAAATTGCTGGAGACGGGACAGGAATCCGGCGAGCGCTACAAAGAAGTGACAGAATATCTGAAAGCTTTGGAAGAAGCGGAAGAATATTATAAGAGATAAGCAGGTGATACATATGCAGGGAAACATATTATACGAACTTCTTCAGTCCTATTTTCCGAATGAAGCGGCGATGTCCTGGGATAATGTGGGACTTTTATGCGGCCGTATGGACAAAGAGATTAAAAAGATCTATCTTGCACTGGATGCAACGACCGATGTGATCGAGGATGCGGTGAGCCAGGGGGCAGATCTTTTGCTGACCCATCATCCTTTGATTTTTTCCGGAATTAAGCGAATTGAGGAGAAAGACTTTTTGGGGGAGAGGCTGCTTACGCTTATTGAAAATCATGTGACATGTTATGCCATGCACACGAATTACGATGTTAAGCGCATGGCGGATATTGCCGCAGAGCGGATGGAACTTAAAAATCTTCAGGTTTTAGAGCCCACATCCCCTGACGGAAGTGAGGGCATCGGCTATACGGGTGATCTGGAAGATCCGATGTCACTCAGAGACCTGGCTTTAAAAATAAAAGACAGGTTTGCCATTCCGGATGTAAGGATTTACGGTGATCCAAACCGCAGTATCCGAAGGGTTTCGGTCTGTCCGGGGTCAGCTAAAGGGATGGAGGATTATGCGCTCAGACAGGGCGGAGACGTTCTTGTAGGCGGCGATTTCGGCCATCATGAAGGTTTGGACTGTATGGAGAAAGGGATTGCAGTCATTGATGCGGGACATTATGGACTGGAGCATGTTTTTATGGAAGATATGGCTCAGTTTTTGAACAGGCATTGTCCGGATGTGACAGTTATTCAGGCGAAGGAGGCCTATCCTTTTACGACAATCATGTAGGGGATACAATTCCCCAACATCATTATTATTAAAGCAGGTGATTTTTATGGGTGAAAGTAATCAGATTCAGGTCAATGTACTGGGGGACATTTATGAATATCCACAGGGAACAACACTTCAGAAAATAGGGGCGGATTTTCAGACGAGATATCCACATATGATCATTATGGCCCGGGTCAATGGAAAACTGCGGGAATTAAATTATGTTATCCCTCCGGATGCCGATGTGGAATTTATTACCATCGGTGATAAAGTGGGCGAACAGTCCTATCGCCGGACAGCCACGCTTATTTTGACAAAGGCTGTATCGGATGTCATCGGAAAAGATGCGGGTCTGATCGTTCAGTTTTCCATGCATAAGGGTTATTACTGTGAAATTTGCGGACATATGCCGGTTGAAGAAGACGTTCTTGAAAAGATCGAAAAACGGATGAAAGAACTGATCCGGCAGAATCTTCCGATAAAAAAACAGATCGTTACATCGGATGAAGCACAGAAAATCTTCAGATCCAACGGCATGGAAGCAAAAGCCAGACTTTTAAAATATCGTCGGTCTTCCTGGGTCAATATGTATCAGCTGGAAGATATATCCGATTATTATTATGGTTATATGGCACCATCCACCGGTTATATCAAGTGGTTTGAACTGATTCCTTTCCATGAAGGTTTTGTTATCCAGATGCCGGTAGCCGAAGCTCCGGAGATTCTTCAGCGCTTTGAACCGTCAGAAAAGATTTTCCATGCTTTAAAGGAATCAACGATCTGGGGAGAAAAAATCGGTGTCTGCAATGCGGGACAGCTCAATGAATATATATGTAAAGGTGATATTACCGAACTTATGCTTGTGTCAGAGGCCTTGCAGGAGAAGAATATTTCGGAGATAGCGGAGGACATTTATAATAAAGGCAAGCGTATCGTTCTGATCGCCGGACCGTCATCATCGGGAAAAACAACTTTTTCACACAGACTGAGTGTTCAGCTTCGTGCCCGTGGCTTAAAACCGCATCCGATAGCGGTGGATAATTATTTCCTTGACCGGGAAAAGACACCAAGGGATGAACAGGGAAATTATAATTTTGAATGTCTTGAGGCGATTAATATCAAGCAGTTCAATGACGATATGAATGGCCTTCTCGCCGGAGAACGGGTGGAGCTTCCGATTTTTAATTTTATCAGCGGAAAGTCGGAATACGGTAAGAATAATTATATGCAGATCGGCCAGGAGGATGTTCTTGTCATCGAGGGCATTCATTGTCTCAATGATGCACTCACACCGTCGATCCCAAAAGAGGACAAGTATAAAGTCTATATCAGCGCACTGACACAGCTGAATCTGGATGAACATAACCGTATCGCCACAACCGATGCCCGCTTACTGCGGCGTATTGTCCGGGATGCGGCGCACAGGGGAACAAAAGCATCCGAAACGATTGCTATGTGGTATTCGGTTCGACGGGGAGAGGAAGTGAATATCTTCCCGTACCAGGAAAGTGCAGACAGGCTTTTCAATTCGGCCCTTATTTATGAGCTGTCAGTGTTGAAGCAGTTTGCCGAACCTCTTCTTTTTAACATTCGTCCGGAACAGAAAGAATATGAGGAAGCGAAACGGCTGTTGCGGCTTCTGGATTATTTCGTCGGTGTGACCAGTGAAAATGTTCCGAAGAATTCTATTTTGAGAGAATTTATCGGAGGCAGTTATTTTAATGTTTAACCGCTTTACAATCAGGAAAAAGAGTGATAGAATAATATCTCAAGCCTGTTGAATGGTCGCGCCTGTTGATACCGAAAGGTTTCAGGTGAGGAAAGTCCGAGCTTCACAGGGCAGGATGCCGGATAACGTCCGGTGGAGGCGACTCTAAGGAAAGTGCAACAGAAATAAACCGCCGGCTTCGGCCGGTAAGGGTGGAAAGGCGAGGTAAGAGCTCACCGCTCTTCTGGTAACAGAAGAGGCTCTGTAAACCCCATCCGAAGCAAGACCGCACATGGGGCGATACGGCTGCCCGTCGTGCCTCAGGGTAGGTCGCTGGAGCTTCCTGGCAACAGGAAGTCGAGATAGATGACCATTTTTAACATAACTCGGCTTATAGACAGACTTGCAGAAAAAAGATACTGATTTTCAGTGTCTTTTTTCATTATAACAGCAACTTTTACAGTAAGATTTTGGGATCAAAAAAGGTAATGGTGATGTACAAATGAATTCGATGAAAAATGCACTGAGGGTCATATCCCCGATTATAATCTATCTGTGTGTGGAGCAGGTGGTCGGTTTCCTGATCAACTTTTTTTATACGATGAGCATTTATGACAGCAGCAAAGAGTGGAGTCAGGAAGTGGAGAACGAACTGTATGAGGCTCTCTATGAGATGCTGAGTAAAAATATGATTTTGATAACCGGAGTCATCTCAGCGATATGTCTGCTCATTTTTTATATTATGATGAACAGAGAGTGGAGAAAACGGACCTATTATATTGAGGAGACCCGGCCGGTCTATGTAAAATACCTGTATGTTGCAGCAGCATCCATCGGTCTGACCGTTGCAGCTAATCTGGCGATCAATGCTTTTGAAGTGTTTAGTTATGCCGGTGATTATACCCAGATAGCCGATGAGCTTTATTCTGAGCCTTTGTATCTTCAGATATTGATTATCGGAATACTGGCACCTGTCTGTGAAGAGCTTATGTTCCGCGGGCTGATCTATGAACGGCTCACTTCCTTTTCAAATCCCCGTTCAGCAATGATCGTCACAAGTATTTTGTTCGGTGTTTTCCACGGCACGATGATACAGATCATTTATGCATTTTTCTTTTCTCTTTTTATGATATATGCCTACAGACGGGCAGGATCTTTTCTGGCACCGGTCATGTTTCACATTATCAGCAATCTGACATGTATTGTGTTAAGTCAGATCGATCCGTTATCATCTATGGGATACTCCATCGGAATCGTTCTTTTTGCCATGATTGGTCTGTATGGCCTTTATATGCTTAAAAACGGACATTTTTTCACAGTCGTCCATACAAATCGTCAAATGGACGGGAATTTAGGAGAAATGCCGGATTAAGTGTCGCTCAAATTGAATTTACCCGGTGAAAAAAACAGGATATAATCATTGACATAACTGGTAAAATCATGTATCATAAAGACAGAACAGATGTTCTGAGAGCGTTACGATAAGGAGAATTTTTATGGCAGGCAAAGTGGATAAAGTAGATAGAACAGATAAAGCAGATAAAACGGATAAGATGAAAGCCCTTGATGCAGCCATTGCCAATATTGAGAAACATTATGGCAA
>JAEDDO010000187.1 GCA_016298055.1 Frisingicoccus sp. | reverse complement strand
TGGCAGTTATGAAGATGGATATGATGATGCTTATGCTTATTGGGAAGACAGGTGACCGGGGACGGGTTCGGGGGTGACCCCGAACCCGTCCCCTAGACACTTATGGCTCGATAATATTGAAGGGAATCGGACCTACTGCAGGAACCTGATTCATGTGTTCGGCAAGTAGCGTTACCAACTTTTTGTTTCCTTCGATTTTCAGAGCTTTTTCTATGTTTTCCTGGTCGTTTGTGATGATATAGAATAATGCGTTTTTCGGACAGGTGATGGAAACATCTGCAGCATCAGACTGAGTATTCTGGTATACCAAAAGGACACCGTTTTTAATACGCAGCATGTGCTGTTCATTTACATCAGGGAGTGTGAAATTGACGATGAAATCCTCGTCTGCCAAAGCTTGTTTATCCAGAAGAATACCCATATAGTCAAACATCATGGAAGCGGTCATTTCCAGGACCAGGGATCCATCATTTTTTGCATTTTTTGCAGATTCTGTACTGTTGCCGTTGCGAAGTTCAAGTGCAGCTGAGAGATAGGCATTGCGCCAAGGACCGGATTCTGCCTGATAACCTAATTGTTCCAGAGCATCTGCACACAAAAGTCTTGCATCTTGATTTTCAGGATCGGCAAAGACAATTGTGTTGGTGACTTCTGCTACCCACTGATAATTACCGGCATCATAATCGGCTTTGGCCATTCGAAGAACTTCGTCCACATCGCCCAGATATTCTACCCATTTTTTTGCACTTTCAGTAGGTGCCAGAGGATTTAAGTTTACAGGGTTTGCGTCATACCATCCCATATATTTCTGGTAAACAGCTTTAGAATTATGGGCTACAGTGCCGTAGTATTGGCGGGTGTACCAGATTTTGGCTAAACCTTCAGGCAATTCAATCATATTTGAAATTTCATCAGACGTGTAGCCCTGATTGATGTAGGTCAAAGTCTGATCATTGATAAATTTATAGACAGCTGCTGTATTGGTCAGATAATCGTTTACGATCTCATTGCCCCAGTGTGGCCAGTTATGAGACTGGAAAGTGATCTCTACCTGTGTGCCGTAGCGGGTGATAGCTTCTGTAATGTAACTTGCCCATGCTGCACCGTCACGAATCTGTGCACCACGAAGTGTATATAGATTATGCAGTGTTGCTGTGCAGTTTTCGGCTACCCACAGTGCGTTATACTGAGGAAACCAAGTATTCATTTCTGCCGGGGCTTCGGTTCCCGGAGTCATCTGAAATTCCATCTCTACGCCGTCGATGGTGATGCATTCGCCGGTATTTTTTATTTCAAATGTTGGTGCAAGGTAGGATACAGTACCTGTCGACTGTCCCATTCCGATTCCCTGTGCAAGTTTACCTGTCACACCTGGTTCAAGCAGAACGCCGTACTGATAATTGGCTCTTCGGCCCATGGCTTTACCTGCATAAACATTTTCAGCAATTGCATGCTCTGCAAAACCTTCCGGGACAATAATCGGAATTTTGTCACTGGCAAGCTGTTCTTCAAGCGAAAGGTTGGCATCTGCTTTTTCATCATCTGTCATTATACCCAGTATTCCGCCAAAGTGGTCTACATGTGGATGGGATATGATGACGGCCTTGATCGGGTAGGTTCCCAGATTTTTTTCGATAAGCTGCATGGCAGCCTGACTGCATTCGGAACTCATTAAAGGATCAAAAACGATCCAACCGGTGTTGCCTTTTACGACGGTCAGGTTGGCCATATCATAGCCTCGAACCTGATAAATTCCTTCGCAGACTTCAAATAGACCGTAGGCGTGATTGTTTTTTGTATTTTCCCACAGGCTTGGATTTGCCGTTTCCGGTGCCTCTTCATAATCGTCAAGGAAACTGTATGCTTCCTGTGACCAGACGATATTGCCGTCTGCATTGGTCAGTTCCAGTATCTCCGGTGCATCTATGAGACCGCGGACAGCGAATTCGGATTCTTGTGTATCATCAAAATCCAGAAGTGTGTACATGTCCGCATTAGCCTTAGCTGTGTATTCGCTTGCCGGTTTCGCCTCTGTTGTTAAATTAAGTTCAGCAGCTGATTTTGTTTCATCTGCGGCAGCTGTTTCCTTATTCGAATTTGAGGTGCAGGCTGTGCATAGAAGAATTGCTGCAAGAATAAAAGAAAAAGTTTTTTTCATAATGTAATCCTCCCGTTTTTTGCAATTTACATAAATTATCTGTTTTCTTCTATTATATTATATGAAATTCAGAAACTTGCTTCAATGCAGATGGGGTAAGACGACATTTAAATGGTGCGAATCGACATAGAAAGACCGCATATGAGAATTTTTCATATGCAGTCTTGTTGAATGATAGCAGATTTAATATCGGAGATGTCGAAAAGGATACATCCGCAATGACCTTTAAAAGTTGGAAAACAGATGACCTTTAAATAAGTATCAATTTCAGGACTGTATTCAACCAGTTCCAGTAGTTCACCGTAGAGAGTTGCCCGTTCGTAGCTTCTAAGCCATTTGGAATCCATATTGCTGAACAGGCTGGCGAAGGAGTGACCGATGAGATGATTAAGAGGTAGTTTTTCGAGTTCTGCAAGTGCGGCATTACCGTATCGGAAAATCCAGTCAACAGCATGACGGTCATCGTCAAATACCATTTCTATATCTGTAAATGCGAAGGGAAGATTATCAAAGCTGCGGTAATATTCCCGATATTCTTCTTCTGTTACAGGGATATCTTTTTTGGCAAAATTGAGGATCATTTGTTTTTGAATTAAATGAAACTGATCGATAATCTGATTTTTTTTTCGAATTGTATAAATCAGAGATTCGCCGTTACTCAGATTAATTCTGTCAGTGATATCATGGATTGCCATTGCAGAGACAATACATCCGCGATGGATTTTTATAAATTTATCTCCGAGTTTTTTTTCAAGTTCGCTCAGTGTCATGCGTGTTTTGTATATATGTCCACCGGAGACATGAATTTCAGCAGTTTTTTCAATCATAAGAACATAAAGAATGGCACTGACACTTAATACGATTTTCCTTCCGTTTGAAATAATGGTTATATGTTTGATTTCATCCAAATCTCAGTTCCCCCTTTTTATTACACAAATTCGTCATTATTGTACCATAAAACAAGGTGAAAAGGTAGGAATTGTGACATTTAGACAAATATTTTATATTTTTTTAATAGTTTGAGCTATTGCATGTGACCATAGTGTCTGTTAAGGTAATGAAAAACAGATTTGAGGTGATTATCGTATGAGTAATATGACAAAATATGCCCTGGAAGCGTCATTAAAAAAACTTCTTCTTGAAAAACCTCTGGACAAAATTACAATTAATGATCTGACAGAGGGATGCGGAATCAGCCGTATGGC
>JAEDDO010000186.1 GCA_016298055.1 Frisingicoccus sp. | reverse complement strand
CGTGAGCATTTCATGCTCTACTACAAACTTGATCATATAGTCATCGACCAGACGTTTCTGCTGTTGGAAGGCATACATCAGTGCCTTTTCGCAGATCCGGTTGATCATACGGGGAATTCCGGCAGATGCCTTGTGGATCTCATCCACTGCTTTTTCAGTAAAAACCTCCTGAGAACATCCAGAATACGCCATATGACTTCCGATGTACTGTTCTGTTTCCGATCTGTCCAGATGTGGAAGCGTACAATACATATCGATTCTCTGGCGAATAGCAGCGTAACGCTGTAACTTCAGTTTGTTTTCCCAAAGTTCTGTCTGCCCGACAAGGACTACTGCCATGGGACTGACAGAATCAAATTTGTAATTCAAAAGAAATCGGAATTCTTCCAGCGTTTCTTTTTCCAATAGATGAGCTTCATCAAGGATACAGACAACTTTCTTGTGCTGTACTCCACGGATGATTTCAATTTCCTGCTGTAGCTGGCGTTTGGAATCTCCCCGATAAAACCTTGATTCCAGACCGAGCTGATCCAGCAGCCCCTTATAAAACCATCTTGGAGTCAGCTTTGAGTCTGAAAGATAAAGAACGATGTAATCCTCTTTAGGAAGCTCTGAGTAAAACCGGCGGATCAGCGTTGATTTCCCACATCCGGAATCAGCGGTTACAACCGCAAACATCTGGCGGTCTGCCACATAGGATAAACGCCCTAATGTCTCGCGAAAAGCAGATGATTCATACAGCTTTTCAGGCGGAACATCACGGACAAAGGGTGTGTGTTCCATACCGAAGAATGCCTCATACATTGTCATTCGCCTCCTTCCGATAGGATGCAAATGAAATCGCGTCAGCCATCTGACGCTGTGTCTGTGCATGGCGGTTTTCTAAAGCATCAAGAAAACGGGATGTGCTCGGTTTCTGTTCCTGCATGGATGCCGGTAATACGGGACGTTTGTCACAGTATGAGCCGATTTTTATAGGCTGTGCTGTAAAACGTTCATAGCCTGGATAAGAAACCGTGATCGTTTCAGGCGCGGCAGGGTCATAAGAAATTTCAACTTTATGCCCAATCAGTGATGGTTTTGTCTCGTATTTTATTCCGCGGAAACTGATACATCCGCCTTTGTCAACTTTGCGTTCTTCGTGATGAAGGAAAGCTTCCGCTACGACTGAAACATCCAGGAAAGTGAGCGGGCGGCTGTCGCGGTTCCATTCCTGAAGAGGTGTGATCCCTTCTTCCGGGACCGCAGCTCCAAGGCTTTCATAGTACTCACTGATCCCTTCATGAGATTTCTTGTGATAATACTCGTCTGCGAAGATCTCCCAGAGACGGTTTAATTCATCCAGGCTTTTGATACCCTTCAGCTTCGATTCGCGGATAAAATCATCCACGACCTGGTGGAACTTTTCGATCTTGCCTTTGCTTTTTCCGCTTCTCGGCTTTGCATGAATGACACGGATGCCGAGTTTGGAAAGGGAAAAACGGATTTGCTTTGCGATATACTGTGATCCGTTATCAAAGTAACAGGCATCAAAAGTTCCGTGACGCAGGATCGCCTGGTGAAAGGTATCCTCGATGATCGCTTCTTCCTGATTATCATAGAACCGGGAGAATAGCAGCCGTCTGGAATGGTCATCAATAGCCGAGGACAGATAGGTCTGTACTTTGGCACCGTTTTTTCCAATAGGAAGTTTGGGACCATACTTGATATCTCCCTGGATCAGCATCATGCGGTGTGGTTTGCAGAAGCGTTTCGATGAACTCTCACGGGCTTCTCTGTACATCTGCATATGTTCACGGCCAAACCCTGCTTTATAAAGATGTCTTTCCAGGGTTGGGCGTTTTAATACCCCCGGTGCTACAAAGCCTTCTGCTTCCAGAATGAAGATGATCTGTGCAACAGACCGTTCCGGGACCTCTTTCCTGAGCTGGATTGCCTGTTCCAGAAGAAAATCGAAATTGTCCGGAAGTCTCTGGGATCTGTGTTTTTGCCGGTCTGCCGGTTTGAGTCCAGAGAACTGGCTTTCTGCATATGCTTTCTCGTAACGATAAAGAGAGCGGACGGAGATGTTATTCTCCTGTGCAATCTGCCTGCGCAGCTGCAGACGTTTTGCGTCATCCATATCTTCCCTGAGAAGGGGAGATATAAGCTGAAAGCGTTTGAGTGCTTCCTGTTCCTGCCACTGTTGTTTCATAAGATTTTTGCTTGTATTCATAGTATAGCGACCTCCTTTGAGACCACTATACAGAAGCAGCCGGTGACAGACGAACCAAAGTAGGTGCACAGTGCTACCAGGGGATCGGCACCAGGAATCCCCCGCTGTTATAGATCAGGCGGAGAATGATCTCCAGCCAGCTTTGATATTTTTTTCGTATAGCTTCGAGCAGTGAACCTTTGGAGAAGAGGACTCCTTCCCCAAGTCTGAAGATACTGTAGCCGGCACTTCTAAGGTAGCCTTCTATGTTGGTCAGATTGACCTGCAACCACAGGAGCCAGCGCTGCATGGTCTGCATGGACGGATAGTCCTCGGAATCAGCATCTTCAGGAGTGACAACTCCATCAAGAACTCCTGATATAACCTCAGTTTCATAATGCTTATACGGGGAGAGGCAATCCGGAAGTTCATTATGATAGGAATGGCAGTTTTTACATCTGAAACGTCGTATCATCAGACGCTCCTTACGTCCGCCTTCTTTCCTTCGGATACGTACGCGTGAATCCCGGTAGGCAAGAATCCCCTGACATCTGGGACATATATGGCTGGTCACACTGCTCTCAACAAAAAACACCTGAATTCCCCTTGAGGGTTAACGTATAGTCTGATATAATAACCATGGTTTTAGCGACCAGGTCTCAGAGTACACGACTTTCCAGGGAAGGTGCTCTGAGACTTTTTTCTTTCTGTAAACTGATGACAGTATACAGAACAATCCAGAGACACGCAAGCTAATCATTATTACGCTATTTTAAGAGGTCAATAACAATAAAACTCTAATTTTTTCCATATATTTGCACCTCATATTTATATATAATTTGATTATAATTATACTACTTACTTTTTCTATTCATCAATTGATAACCTGCAACTTCCTACGAAAAGTTGAGAAATCTCACGCTACCACACACCAAAAGTTGGGGAGTTGCACTACTCCCCAACAAAATAAAACAGGCAATCTTCGCTTACTTATTTCAGAAGAATGAGGCGAAGTTTCATACGACAGTTGGGGAATTGAAATTCCCCAACTCACTCCCCAACTTTTACCCAATTCCATGCATAAATAGCGATAATTTACGATAAGTCAAAATTTATTCCCCAACACGCAAAAAAACCTTGAATTATCCCATTTTCATAGGAAATTCAAG
>JAEDDO010000036.1 GCA_016298055.1 Frisingicoccus sp. | reverse complement strand
GTATAAGTCAGTATTGCAACAATTAATATACCAATGGATACAATTAATTGTAATTCTTCATATGTACTCATAATAATCACCGCCCTCCGCAAGGTCTCGGATTGGGTGAGAGCACGTCCCCCGGTTCCCCAGGTAAATATATTAATATTTTCAATATATGTAAAGGGTCGTAAATTACGACTCTATTCGTTTTTTTTAATACATCTGGGTTAATTTTATTCCAATTTCCATAGTTGAAACACCCCTTTGCAAATTAATTAAACCATGTATAGTAAAAAAATGCAAATATAATCTTGCAAATGTAAGGAAAAGGAGAAGTATGAATTTACAATTCGTTTAAAAAATGATGAATACTTGATGCTAAAGTCCATGTTAATATGAGTTTAACATGGATTTTCTTTTATGAAAAAGAAGGAAAGGGGTATTTACATATTATGAAGAAAAGAAGAATTTTATTTATGGCAGCGGCAGTGGCTATGCTTGCGGGGTGTCAGAAAAATCCGGACAGTTCTATTGTTGTGAATAAGGATATGGATAAGCTGATCGATCAGGCGAATGAGACGGGGAAAGGAATGGAGAATATCGCCGATAATTATGAAACCTATCAGACACAGATTTCTGATACGTCTTTAATGGTGACGGTGAATGTGGATGCGTCGGTGGATATCCCTCAGGTTGATAAAATGTCTGTATTCCGTGTGCAGCAGGCACCGGTTACGCAGGAGATGCTGGATAAGGTGATTGAAGTGCTTATCGGTAATGAGACTTTATATAACGGCGGTGTCGTACTGGAAACACGTACAAAAGCAGATATTGAAAAGGAAATCGGGGAATGGAAGTCGTATCTTGAGAATCTGAATCCTGAAGAGGCGGATGAACAGCTCCGAAAGGAATATCAAAGCACGATTTCCAGGCTTCAGGAAGAATATGAGAATGCACCTTCAGAGATTGTCTGGGAAGGCAATGAATCGGATGGAAAGCTTCATAAGGCAGAAGAGCTGAACAGTACGTACAGCGGCAATAGTTTTTACGAATGGGAGTACAGCTTTAATCCGAATGGTGAATTCTTTTATGGAGTGACCGATGGAAAAAATGGAGCTTGTACATCTTTAACGGTCCAGAATAATGAAAATTATGGAAATTATATACGGTACCGAAAAAGCAAACATGGTTATGAATTTACCTCGTCAGCCATTGCAGAAACCGATGGCCTGGAAGGAGGGAGCGGTCTGATATGGGAAGCCGGTACGGAATGGATCAAACCGGCGGTAGATGTAGGTGACGGAACAAACTTTGTTGAATATACGGATGAATCGACAACCATTTCAGAAGAAGATGCGATAGCCCTTTCTGAGGATTTCCTGAAGAAAATGAACCTGTCGGATGATTTTAAATATGATGCGGGCGGACTTTATAATGAGTGTCTCGATATACGAAAGGGCGAAAGTGCAGATAAAATCGGATATCGCAAAGAATGGATCCTGCGTTACAGCCGAAATATTAACGGTGTTTCTGTCACATTTGATAATACAGCCAAACACGAAGAAGGATGGGAAGGAAATGATTATGTCAAGCGGTATTGGCCGATCGAATGTATTGAGTTCCGCATTACGGATGAGGGGATTGTAGGTTTTGATTATGTTGCACCTCTTACCATTATTGAAACTGTGGTGGAGAATTCGAATATGAAATCTTTTGATGAGGTGAAAAATATTTTTGAGAAAATGGTGACGATCGTTAATGCTGAGGATTCAATTGCGGAAAACAGTCAGGGAACAGAAATCCAGATAGATCGGGTCGTTTTAGGATATGTACGTGTCAGCGAAGCCGACAGTTATAATACGGGACTGCTT
The DNA here is from genome assembly GCA_016298055.1 of Frisingicoccus sp. GTDB lineage: Bacteria > Bacillota > Clostridia > Lachnospirales > Lachnospiraceae > Frisingicoccus. Next base: position 14,183 of record JAEDDO010000036.1, on the reverse strand, counting down.
GTTCCGGTATGGGATTTTATGGGAGAGATTAAAGACTCTTATGGTGTAGAAAATCAGGGAAGTATTCTGGCAATCAACGCCATTGACGGTTCGGTCATTGATCGTACTCTGGGTTATTAAAGAATGAACAGTTTTGAAACAGATTTAAAAAGAGCGGTAGTTTCATGGGGATTTGGAATCGGACTTGCATTGGAATTGGCCATCCTGTTGATTTCCGGTTTTGACTCGGATGTTTTCAGGATGTGTGTTCCGGTTCTGTGTACCCTTCCCTATACCACGGCCTGGCTGGAGGATTACGAGAGTGGATTTTTGAAAGCCTGTCTTCCGAGAACCAGTGTGAACAGCTATATCATGGGGAAATTACTGGCCTGCGGTATCAGCGGCGGACTTTTGGAGACTCTGGGATGTCAGATATTTCTTATTGTAAAAAATGATGAAAAACTGAACATTTCCTTAGGTTTGATTTTTATGTCGGGGATGCTGTGGGCGGTGGTGTCCGCGGTATTGGCGGCGGCATCAAACAGCCGATATCCGGCTTATGGGGGGAGTTTTGTTATTTATTATTTTCTCGTGATTCTTCACGAACGGTATTTTAAATGGATGTATTGCCTTTATCCATATGAATGGCTGGCGCCGGAGCATACATGGATTTTTGACGAGTCAGGGGTGATACTGCTTATCGGCGGAATATGTATGGTGTTTGGATGCCTGTATTACATCATACTCTGGAGGTGCATTAAAAATGTGTGAGGTGCGTCAGATCGGGTTGGTAGCTCTCGGAAATTTTCGAAGATGGCGGCGAAATCCACGGATTTTTCTTGTGTTTTGTCTCGGATTTGTTGTGTGTTTTCTGCTGTCCGATAAAGTACTGACCTTTGCCGGTGAGCATGATACGATCCTTCAAATTATGGAACCTTTTATATGGACCTTTGGTGATGCAAATTCTATATTGGTTCTGTCATTGTTATTAATGTTGTTATTTGCGGATATGCCGAATCTGGGGAATGAAGTACCTTTTTATTTAGTACGGATCAACCGGAAAATATGGATTTTGGGGCAGGCAGTTTATCTTGTGGGGGCAACCTTTCTGTTTGTCAGCTTTACATTTTTATCAACCTGCATGTTAGCCGGCAACCGGTCTTATACGGCGAATCTATGGAGCGAGACGGCGGCCATACTGGGATATTCGGGCATCGGAAGTAAAATTGCTGTTCCTGCTTTTGTGAAGGTTCTGGAATTATCTTTTCCTTATAGATGTACCCTGCATATTTATGGTTTAATGCTCGGTTATGCACTCTTGATGTCAAGTTTGATTTTGTATCTGAATTTGTGGAATAAGAAAATGGGAATGGTGGGCGGTATGATTTTCAGCGGGTTCGGCTTTTTATTAAATCCCCAGTTTATTTCCAATCTGCTTCATTTGCCAAAGGAACAGATGCGGTTGGCTCATATTGCTTTTGGATGGCTGTCGCCCTTAAATCATGCGACTTATTATATGCACAATTTTGGATATGATAATCTGCCGAAATTGTGGGTGTCTTATCTCTTTTTTATATCAGGGAGTCTTTTGTTTCTGGGACTTTCATTGAAGAAAATAAAGACATATTCTTTTGAATTTACAGGAACCCGGAAATAAATTGAGAGGATGTGAAAACATGGATGAGATGTCAGGAATTATTGTGGAACATGTGTACAAATCTTTTGGAATGGAGCAGATTCTTACGGATGTAAGTATGAAGGTTCTGCCGGGAAAAATTTTTGGAATTGTAGGCAATAACGGCAGCGGAAAAACTGTTTTGATGAAATGTATATGCGGATTTCTACAGCCGGATTCGGGAATTGTCCGGGTGAACGGGAAAATTGTCGGTAAGGCATGTGATTTTCCGGAGGATTTAGGTGTCATTATTGAGACACCGGGATTTTTGCCGAATCTCACCGGTTATCAGAATTTGAAAATTCTGGCTTCGTTGAAAGGTATCATCGGAAAAAAGGAAATACAGGAAGTTTTATTACAGGTAGGCCTTGATCCGGATATGAGAAAACCTGTGGGCAAGTATTCTCTCGGAATGCGTCAGAGACTTGGCATTGCCCAGGCTATTATGGAGAAACCGAAGGTTTTAATTCTGGATGAACCTTTTAACGGTCTTGATAAGACTGGTGTCGGACATATGCGGGATCTTCTGCAGGAATTAAAGGGGCAGGGAAAGGCAATTTTACTTGCCAGTCATAATGCACAGGATATAGAGGTCTTGTGCGACGAAGTTCATGATATGGAGGATAAATGGGAATGAAATACTTAAGAAAGATAGGTTTAATTATGTGTATGGTTGGTGTCTTATTGTGTTCGGTCAATGCATATGCTTCCTCCAACCCGGCTGGTGACACGGCAAATCCTTCGGATGTTTCAAATCAGACCAGTCAAAATAGTACAAATCGTACGGATTTAAATTCTCAGCAAAAGGAGAATATCCAATTTGCACCCAAAGTTATTGTTCAGGGATGCCGTTTTTCGAAGTCAGATATTCAGGCCGGAGATGAAGTCAAGGTGACGATTGTGTTAAAAAATACAAGCCTGACGGAAAAACTCCGAAATATGACGGTGACGGTCACAGAACAGGGGGAATATTTGAGCCTTTCAAGTGATACGGATACAACCTATATTGATACGGTTAAAGCCGGTGCGGTGTTTGAAATAACCTGTGTTTATAAAGTACGTTCCGCTGCTCCGGAAGGCCAGTATTGTCTGGATGTGAATATGGATTATGCGGATTCAAAAGGAAATGTTTATACAGCAAACGGAAAGGCACGTATGAATGTGGAACAGCCGGTGCGGATTCAGATTGATCCAATTGTTATGAATCAAGAAGTTTCTGTTGGGGATGTGCTCCATCTGGAAGGACAGGTCATCAATCTGGGACGGAGTAAAATTTATAATGTGCGTGCAGTTATTGAAGCGGAAGGGTTAAAATCGTCGGGAACATTGTTTATCGGCGATCTGGAACCGGGGACAACGGGAAACGGGAGCACGAAAGTGACAATTACCGGTCTGACGGGAGGAAGTACGCCTTATGGAAATACAGAGGGCAGGGTGACATTTTATTACGAAGACGCATCGGGTAAAGCATATGAGGAACAGCAAAAAATATCTACGTATATTGGGGCTCCTTTTTCAGAAGAAGAAATGATGGCTAAGGAACCGGATAAAACCGGACAGTGGTGGATAATTATGACGGTGGTGGCCACTCTTTTGACTTTGTTGATTGCAGGAGCTGCATTTGTCATTGCCCGGCATAAAAAAATGCCATTTTAAATTGAAAGGGAAAAAAGATGAATCGATGGAGAACATTTCTCAAACTGAGAAAACAAAATGACGGTGTAAAAGTCCTTTTGATTTTTGGGACCATAGGAATTATTTCGTTGGTCCGGTTTTTCAGTGGGGCCTTTAATCTTTATAGGAATATTCATCAGCCGGAGGAATATGTACTTACCACCGGAGGACTCAGACCTTTGGACGGATATGTGGATGAGCTCAGAAAAATGGATGCTATTGAATATGTATGTTTGCAAAAAGAGGCCACTGTGACATTGAATATAAATAACAGAGAGCTTTCTTTTAACTGTCTGATACTTTCACCGGAATACATGGAAAAGGTGTATGTTCTTGATGAAAAAAGTCAAATGCCTGTTTTTTACATGAATGCATCAGCAGTGGAACTGATGAAAAATGATGGCCAATTATCTGAAAAAGATATAGAAGAGATCGATGGGTGGCGTGTCGATTATGTGCTGACTTCCGATGGATTATCAGAAGAAAGTACGGCAAAACTGGCTTTTTTAGAGAGTAGGGTCGCTGAAGAAAATCCTTTAATTTACTGTTCGGAAGCGAAGGGAGACCTTCAGGAAGGCACAGACAATCTGAGAGTATGTCTGTCAAAAGGCGATCTGGATGGAACCCGGGTAAATCAGTTTACCCGGATGGGTTTGGATGTTGTTAATAAAGAAGAAATCCAGATCAAATCAGCAAATCGTGACCGTCAGCTTCTGCAGATCAAATATGACGGGCTTATTGGGGCTTTATGTATTTTGTTTACAATATGTCTGATAAAATACGGAAAAGACCCGGTGTTGAAAAATTAAACAGGGATTTTTAAAGGTTCTGAAATATTCTCTGACTTTGTCAATCGACATGGTTTTCACACTCCTAAAAAATGATATGTCTGGAGTATAGCACATTCTGATGCATTTGTAATATTTAAAAAATGAGAATAATTTAAAAAAATTTTTTTAAACTATTGACAAAGGAATGTGTTGGTGATATCTTAATGAATAGATATTAGCACTCCAATTAAATGAGTGCTAACAAAGAAGAAAGGAGTGGTCTGGTGGAATTAGATGAAAGAAAGATTAAAATCTTGAACAGTATTATTCAAACATATCTGATTACCGGTGAGCCTGTAGGATCGCGGACCATTTCGAAGTATACAGACCTGAATCTTAGTTCAGCAACGATTCGTAATGAGATGTCAGATCTGGAAGATTTGGGCTATATTATACAGCCTCACACTTCTGCGGGTCGTATTCCTTCAGATAAAGGTTATCGTTTTTATGTAGATAATCTGATGAAAGAGAAGATTGCCGAAGTTGACGAGATGAAAGATGTTCTTATTGAGAAGGCGGATAAACTGGATCAGCTTTTAAAGCATGTGGCGAAGCTTCTGGCAAAGAATACGAATTATGCCACGATGATCTCAGCACCCCAGTATAAACGGAACACATTGAAGTTTATACAGCTTTCCAGAGTATCTGACAGACAATTACTTGTCGTTGTTATGCTGGAAGGTAATCTGATCAAGAACCGTCTGATTGAAGTCGATGAACAGGTAGATGAAGATGAAGCCGCGAAGCTGAATATTTTATTGAATACATTTCTTCAGGGACTGAATCTCCAGGAGATCAACATGGAGTTGATCCAGAGAATGAAAGCTCAGGCAGAGGGATATGGACAGATTATCAGTAATATCATTGATGCAGTAGCTGTGCTGATCCAGGAAGAAGATGATCTGGAAATCTACACAAGCGGAACAACGAATCTGTTGAAATATCCGGAGTTGGGAGACAGAGAGAAGGCAACGGAGCTGCTGTATACGATGGAAGAAAAGAAAGCATTGACAGAATTGATTGTCGATTATCAGGATTCGAATAATGAAAACAAGAATCCGATTCAGATATATATTGGTTCAGAATCACCGGTGAGTACGATGAAAGACTGCAGTATTGTAACTGCGACCTATGAACTGGACGAAGGCGTGCAGGGAACGATCGGTATCATCGGACCGAAACGTATGGATTACAAGAAGGTTGTTGGGAATCTTCAGACGATGATGAATCAGTTGGATGATATTTTCAAGAAAAAGTAAGAGGTGAAATAAATTGACAGAACAGGAAAAAGATTTAAACGAAGAGATGGTGAATGAAGAAGTTCAGACAGAAGAAATGCCGACAGAAGATACAGAGCCTGTGGAGGAAGAAACAGAAGAATTAAAAGATGCTGATGAAGCAGAAGAAAGTGAAGAAACTTCCGAAAAGAAGAAAGGCTTTTTCCGCAAGGATAAAAAAGATAAAAAAGATGAGAAGATCGCCGAACTTAATGACCGCATTATGCGTCAGATGGCTGAGTTCGATAATTTCCGTAAACGTACAGAAAAAGAAAAACAGCAGATGTATGGTATCGGTGCATCAGAAGTTATTGAAAAACTTCTTCCGGTGGTCGATAATTTCGAACGCGGTTTTGCTGCTATGACGGAAGAAGAAAAGGCAACAGCTTTTGCACAGGGAATCGAGATGGTTTATAAACAATTAATGACCGCATTTTCCGATATGGGCGTGACGGTAATTGATGCTGTCGGATGTGAATTCAATCCGGATTTCCACAACGCTGTTATGCAGGCACCGAGTGAAGAGTACGAATCCGGTATTATCATTCAGGAACTGCAGAAAGGTTATATGTATAAAGACAAAGTGGTCCGTCACAGTATGGTGATGGTCGCTGAGTAAAATTGCTTTAACGTAAATTTTGATAGATAGAAGATTTCAGGAGGAATTATTATGAGTAAGATTATTGGTATTGACTTAGGAACAACAAATTCATGTGTAGCTGTTATGGAAGGTGGAAAACCGGTTGTTATCGCAAATACAGAAGGCTCAAGAACAACACCGTCTGTTGTTGCATTTACAAAGAATGGTGAACGTCTTGTCGGTGAACCGGCAAAACGTCAGGCTGTTACAAACGCAGATAAGACAATCGCTTCCATTAAGAGACACATGGGATCTGATTACAGAGTAGCAATTGATGATAAAAAATATTCACCACAGGAGATTTCTGCAATGATTCTTCAGAAACTGAAAGCAGATGCAGAAAGCTATCTTGGTGAGGAAGTAAAAGAAGCAGTTATCACTGTACCGGCTTACTTCAACGATGCTCAGAGACAGGCAACAAAGGATGCAGGTAAGATTGCAGGTCTTGATGTAAAACGTATCATCAACGAGCCTACAGCTGCTGCTTTAGCATACGGTCTTGACAATGGTGAAGAACAGAAGATCATGGTATATGACCTTGGCGGCGGTACATTTGATGTTTCTGTAATTGAAATCGGTGATGGTGTTATCGAAGTACTTGCAACATCCGGTGATAATCATCTCGGCGGTGATGACTTCGATAATAAATTAATTCAGTATATGGTGAATGAGTTCAAGAGCAAAGAAGGTATCGATCTTTCCGGCGACAGAATGGCTATGCAGCGTTTAAAAGAAGAAGCTGAAAAAGCTAAGAAAGAACTTTCAAGTGCAGCAAATACAAATATTAACGTTCCTTTCATCACATATTCACCAACAGAAGGTGCAAAACATTTTGAAATGAACCTTACACGTGCAAAATTTGATGAACTGACATCTGATCTTGTTGAAAGAACAGTTATTCCTGTACAGAATGCACTCAGAGATGCAGGTATCACAGCTTCTGAACTTACAAAAGTTCTTCTTGTTGGTGGTTCCACACGTATTCCTGCTGTTCAGGATAAGGTTAAACAGCTTACAGGCAAAGAACCAAGCAAGAACTTAAATCCGGATGAATGTGTTGCTATCGGAGCTTCTATCCAGGGTGGTAAACTTGCCGGTGACTCAGGTGCAGGAGATATCCTTCTTCTCGATGTTACACCATTAACACTTTCTATTGAGACAATGGGTGGTATTGCAACACACCTGATTGAAAGAAATACAACAATTCCTACAAAGAAGAGCCAGATCTTCTCCACAGCTGCAGATAATCAGACAGCTGTAGATATCAATGTTGTACAGGGTGAGCGTCAGTTTGCAAAAGATAATAAGAGCCTCGGCCGCTTCCAGTTAGACGGAATCGCTCCGGCTCCACGTGGAATTCCTCAGATCGAAGTAACATTTGATATTGATGCCAACGGTATTGTAAATGTATCTGCAAAAGACCTTGGAACAGGTAAAGAACAGCATATTACAATTACAGCAGGTTCAAATATGTCTGATGATGAAATTCAGAAAGCTGTTAAAGAAGCTGCTGAGTTTGAAGCTCAGGATAAGAAACGTAAAGAGGGCATTGAAGCAAGAAATGATGCGGATGCTATGGTATTCCAGACAGAAAAAGCTTTGAAAGAAGTCGGAGATAAAGTAAGCGCTGATGACAAAGCAAAAGTACAGGCCGAGATCGACAGCCTGAAAGCGTTACTTGAAAGAACAAATATCGAGAATATGTCTGATGCAGATGTTGATGAGATCAAAGCAGGAAAAGAAAGATTAATGGAATCTGCTCAGGGTGTATTTACAAAGATGTATGAAGCAGCCGGTGCAGCAGCTGGACAGAATGCCGGACCAAATCCATCTCAGGGAGCAAATGGAAGTTATCAGGCAGACGATGTAGTTGACGCAGACTATAAAGAAGTGTAAGATATATAAGGTTAGATGAATAAAGAGGCTGTTTCGGAACCGGCATTATGCCGGTTCCGGGGCGTCCTCTTTAGCTACGTTATAAAAGAGGTGGTTGGATATGGCAGAGACGAAGAGAGATTATTATGAAGTCCTGGGTGTGTCGAAATCTGCGACAGACGATGAACTTAAAAAAGCCTACCGTAAGCTGGCGAAAAAGTACCATCCGGATACAAATCCTGGAGATAAAGAGGCAGAAGCAAAATTTAAAGAGGCATCAGAAGCCTATGCGGTATTGAGCGATGCGGATAAGCGTCGTAAATATGACCAGTTTGGTCATGCGGCATTTGAGCAGGGCGGCGGCGGAGCCGGCGGTTTTGGAGGCTTTGATTTTAACGCAGCCGATATGGGCGATATTTTTGGCGATATTTTTGGCGATTTCTTTGGCGGCGGCCGAAGCCGGGGAAATACCTATAATGGTCCTGTACAGGGCGCAAATGTGCGTATCAATGTCCGCATTTCCTTTATGGAGGCAGTATTTGGCGTTGATAAAAAGTTTGAGATGAATCTGAAGGACGAATGTCCGCATTGTTTTGGAAGCGGTGCAAAACCGGGAACAAAACCGGAAACCTGCAGTAAGTGCGGCGGTAAGGGACAGGTTGTCTACACACAGCAGTCCTTATTTGGAATGGTGAGAAATGTACAGACATGTCCGGACTGTAACGGAACCGGTAAGATCATTAAAGAAAAATGTCCGGACTGCAGCGGAACCGGTTATGTTCGAAACAAGAAGACCATTGAAGTATCTATTCCTGCAGGTATCGATAATGGTCAGAGTGTTCGTATTCGCGGTAAGGGCGAACCTGGAAAGAATGGCGGCGGACGCGGAGACCTTCTTGTTAATGTGGCTGTGGATCGGCATCCGATTTTCCGCAGACAGGAATATGATATCTATTCTACCATGCCTATTTCCTTTGTTCAGGCGGCATTGGGCGGAGATATCACGATCAAAACAGTCGATGGCGATGTGGTTCAGACAATTAAACCGGGAACACAGACGGATACGCGTATCCGCTTAAAAGGAAAAGGTGTTCCTACGATCCGGAACAAGAATATTCGAGGCGATCATTATGTGACACTGGTTGTTCAGGTACCTGAAAAACTGAATGAAGAACAGAAAGAACTCCTTCGAAAATTTGATGATTCCCTGAATGGCGTACGTCCTCAGGACAATACATCGGAAAAGCCTGAAGAGACAAAAGGAAAAAAGAAAAAAGGTTTTTTCGAAAAAGTGAAAGAAGTTATTGATGACCTGGATGAATAATAAGAGGATTTAAAAATATATGAAATGGAATAAATATCGTTTGGCAACAACAACAGAAGCTGTAGATTTGATCAGTTATACACTGGCTGAGATGGGAATTGAAGGAATCGAGATTGAAGATAAGGTTCCTCTTTCAGAAGAAGACAAAAAAAGAATGTTTATCGATCTTCTCCCTGATCTGGATGAGGATGACGGAAAGGCCTATGTGTCTTTTTACATCGAACCGGAGAAGGATCATGATTCTACGCTGGAAGAAGTGCTTGCAGCTGTAAAAGAACTGGCGGATTTTGTAGATATCGGTGAGGCTACAATTGAAAAGACTCAGACAGAAGATATTGACTGGATGAATAACTGGAAAAAATATTGGAAACCATTTAATGTGGATGAACATATTATTATTAAACCGACCTGGGAGACAGTAGAAAATGTACCGGAGGATACGCTGGTCGTTGAACTGGATCCGGGCACAGCTTTCGGTACAGGTACACATCATACAACACGGTTATGTATTACGCAGCTTAAGAAATATATGAAGCCGGGACAGGAAGTACTTGATGTGGGATGCGGAAGCGGTATTTTATCGATTATCGCACTTCTTCTCGGAGCGAAAGAAGCATCTGCAACCGATGTGGATGTTCATGCAGTGGAAGCAGCAATTGAAAATGCGCATGTTAATGGTATAAAAGATGATGTTTACACAGTACTTACAGGCGATGTGATTTCCGACAGCGCTTTCCGTCATCAGATCGGGGAACATAAATTTGATATGGTCCTGGCAAATATTTTTGCGGAAATCATTATTCCGCTGAGTGGTGTTGTTAAAGAGATGATGAAGCCGGGAGCACTTTTTATTACTTCAGGTATTATTGATGAGCGTGAAGATGATGTGAGAGCGGCACTGACAGAAAACGGATTTGAGATTCTTGAAGTGACCCACTCCGGCGGCTGGGTATCTTTTACAGCAAGAGCCTGATGCCGGGAAGATAGGAGAAATCAGATGCCAAGATTTTTTGTGACGCCGTCACAGGTCCAGAATGGTGCGATTGTTATACAGGGAAATGATGTGAATCATATTAAGAATGTCCTCCGGATGCGTCCGGGGGATGAATTGTCCGTAAGTGACGGGTCGGGAATGGATTATTTTTGCACGATTCGTTCGTTTAATAGGGATGAAGTGTGCCTTTCTATAGAAAATTCATGGAAATCTTATGTGGAACTTCCAGTCAAATTATATCTTTTTCAAGGACTGCCAAAGGGTGACAAGATGGAATTGATCATCCAGAAAGCTGTGGAACTGGGAGTTTATGAAATTATTCCTGTGCGTACAAAACGGGTTGTTGTTAAACTTGATGAAAAGAAAGAGACAAAGAAGATTGCCCGCTGGCAGCAGATTGCAGAAAGCGGAGCAAAACAGTCGGGACGGGGAATTATTCCTGAAGTTAAGCCGGTTATGAGTTTTAAGGATGCTATTGACTATGCAAAAAATTTAGAGGGTGTTCTTATTCCCTATGAAAAGGCTGAAGGAATGAATAAGACCCGTGAGATTATTAAAGGATTAAAAGGTAAAAAATCCGTTGGTATTTTTATCGGTCCTGAAGGAGGATTTGATGAACAGGAGATTGAAGCAGCTATGAATTCCGGTGTGGAGCCTGTGACTTTAGGACGGCGTATCCTTCGTACAGAGACAGCAGGACTTACGATGCTGTCCATTTTGATGTTTGAATTTGAAGAGGAATAATATGGAAATTAATTTAGGTCATAGTGCCGTTACAAAAGAAATATATCTGGATAATGCGGCAACAACGAAGGTTTTGCCGTCGGTGTGCGAATATATGGTGAAAGTCATGTCCGATGATTTTGGAAATCCTTCTTCATTGCACATGAAAGGTTTTACTGCTGAGCAGTATATAAAAGAGGCAAAAAAGTCGATTGCTTCTGTTCTTAAAGTGGATGCAAAAGAAATTGTTTTTACATCCGGCGGAACAGAATCGAATAATATGGCGATCATCGGCGGAGCCATGGCCAACCAGCGCCGGGGACGGCATCTGATCACAACATCGATTGAGCATGCTTCTGTTTATAATCCTTTCATATGGCTGGAGGAACAGGGATTTGAAGTGACTTATCTTCCTGTAGATGATCAGGGAACGGTGTCACTTGAAGCACTTAAAAAGGCACTTCGGGACGATACTATTTTGGTGTCTGTCATGGCAGTCAATAATGAGATCGGAACGATTCAGCCATTGGACAAGATCGGACAGATGATAAAAGAAAAAAATCCGGATATTCTTTTTCATGTGGATGCTATCCAGGGATTTGGAAAAATTGAAATCTATCCTTCAAAGCTTCATGTGGATCTTTTGTCTGTCAGCGGACATAAGCTCCATGGACCGAAGGGAGTCGGATTTTTATATATCCGGGACAAGGTCAAAGTACGCCCGTTGATACTGGGCGGGGGACAGCAGAAAGATATGCGTTCCGGCACAGAAAATGTTCCCGGCATTGCGGGACTTGGGGAGGCCGTACGTCAGATTTTTAAAGATTTTTCAGTAAAACAAAAGAATTTATACGGACTTCGCGAAAAATTTGTTGATGGGCTCAGCCAGCTTGAAGGTGTGAAGGTGAATGGTTTTGCACATCGGACAGAAGGTGAGGAGACTTATCATGGAGCGGCTCCGCATGTGATCAGTGTGAGTTTTGATAATATTCGGGCGGAAGTACTTCTGCATGCGCTGGAAGAGAGAGGCATTTATGTGTCTTCAGGTTCTGCATGTTCTTCAAATCACCCGGCAATCAGCGGTACATTAAAGGCGATAGGCGTAGAAAAAAAATATTTAGATGCGACAATACGGTTCAGTTTGTGTTATGATACTACAGAAGAGGATATTTTGACTTGTCTGGAAGTATTAAAGGCGTTGCTGCCGATGCTCCGCAGGTTTACACGGGGAGGAAGAAGATAATGTTTAAGGCTTTTTTAATTAAATATGGTGAGATCGGTATTAAAGGAAAAAACCGGTATATTTTTGAGGATGCTCTCATTAAACAGATTAAGTATGCATTAAAAGACTGTGCAGCTTTTGAGGTGACAAAACAGCAGGGACGTATTTATGTCCATATGCTGGAAGACTATGATTATGATCAGGTTGTATCCGCTCTGACAAGAGTATTTGGAATCGTTGCCATATGTCCGGTTGTTATCTGTGATGATCCGGAATGGGATAATCTGACAAAGGTTGTGGGAGATTATATCGAAGGTGCCTATCCGGATCGCAAATTTACCTTTAAGGTGGATTCCAGACGTGCGGATAAACGTTATCCGAAAAAATCCATGGAGATCAATGCAGGTATTGGTGAGTATCTTCTTGATCGTTTTCCGGAGATGTCTGTCAATGTGCACCAGCCGGATGTGATGCTCAATATTGAGATTCGTGAAAAAACATATATTTATTCAAAGAGTATTAAAGGACCGGGAGGTATGCCTGTCGGAACGAATGGAAAAGCGATGCTGCTCTTATCCGGAGGAATTGACAGTCCGGTAGCCGGCTATATGATCGCAAAAAGAGGTGTGACCATCGAGGCAACGTATTTTCATGCACCGCCTTATACAAGCGAGCGCGCAAAACAGAAGGTTGTTGATCTTGCAAAGATCGTGGCAAGATATTCCGGACCGGTTAAGCTCCATATTGTGAATTTTACAGATATACAGCTGGCAATTTATGAAAAATGCCCTCATGATGAACTGACAATTATTATGCGTCGTTATATGATGCGCATTGCCGAGCGTATTGCAAAAGAAAACGGTGCATTAGGTTTGATCACCGGGGAGAGCATCGGTCAGGTAGCCAGTCAGACCCTTCAGAGTCTGGCAGCAACCAATGCGGTATGTACGATGCCGGTATTTCGTCCGGTCATCGGATTTGATAAAAATGATATTGTTGAGATTTCTGAGAAGATTGGTGCCTTTGAAACATCCATTCAGCCATATGAAGACTGTTGTACGATTTTCGTTGCCAAACATCCGGTGACGAAACCAAGTATTCGGGTTATTGAACGTTCGGAACACCATCTCGCAGATATCATTGACCAGATGGTTGAGGAAGCCGTACAGAGCAGAGAGATTGTTATCTGTGAATCAGATATATAAGGCTTGCGAGCAGGTCTTGAAAAAAGGGTATCCCATAAAGGGATACCCTCGTCGTTTATCTATTCAACTAAAAAAGGTTTTAAGCTTTCCATGATCGCATCATCATCACTATAAATATTCAGCGTAATCGGTTTTGATAAATCCAGACTGAGAATACCCATAATAGATTTTGCATCAATAACAAAACGACCGGAAACAAGGTCGAATTCGGAGTCAAATGTATTCACCGAATTAACAAAAGCTCTCACTTTTTCAACAGAATTAAGATTTACCTGAACTGTGTGCATTAGATTGACCTCCCTGTGTTATTCGTTTTAGTACCATGTTGATAACTCTATTTTATTACTTTGATAAACGAATGTCAATACAATTGAAACAAAATACAAAAAATTCATGCGTTATGTAAAATAAATCAAAATATATGGCAAATAAAAATGAAAAAGATTCTTAATTGTCTGAAAATAATGAGAACGGAGGAATGGAGATGAGAAGTGTCGCATTTTGTACGTTGGGATGTAAAGTCAATCAATACGAAACAGATGCAATGGAAGAAATATTCCTGAAAGCGGGATATGAAATTAAAGATTTTCATGAGAAAGCGGATATTTATGTGATAAATACATGTACGGTAACCAATATGGCGGATCGAAAATCACGACAGATGATTCACCGGGCAAAAAGAAAGAATCCGGAGGCGGTGATCGTTGCAGCCGGATGTTACGTGGAAGCAGCCGGTGAGGCCGTACAGGAAGATGCATCGATTGA
>JAEDDO010000035.1 GCA_016298055.1 Frisingicoccus sp. | reverse complement strand
AGAGCAGCTGATTTGTAATCAGCAGGTTATCGGTTCGAGTCCGATCATCGGCTTATGGATGGATTCCCGAGTGGCCAAAGGGGGCAGACTGTAAATCTGTTGTCGACGACTTCGAAGGTTCGAATCCTTCTCCATCCATTCATCAGAATCACTTAGTGTGTGATGATGGGTTAAATTAAATAAAACATCGCGGGGTGGAGCAGTTCGGTAGCTCGTCGGGCTCATAACCCGAAGGTCGTAGGTTCAAATCCTGCCCCCGCAATTCATTTCAATTTTATTAGCCCAGATAGCTCAGTCGGTAGAGCAGAGGACTGAAAATCCTCGTGTCACTGGTTCGATTCCGGTTCTGGGCATGTATCAGAAAATTATATAGTTCACTGATATGGGGTATTAGCTCAGTCGGTAGAGCACTTGACTTTTAATCAAGTTGTCCGGGGTTCGAATCCCCGATGCCTCATTTTTTATACAAAGTCCGATTACGTTTTCGTAATTGGACTTTTTAAATTATAAAAAATAATGTATAATTGTTAGAATGGAGGTAATAGATTAATTATGGATACGAATTTCAAAAGATTTATACGCTATCTTTTATGTGTTACAGCTGTGGTTTTAATTATACTTCATTTTGATTCAATTCTATTATGGACAGAAAATATATGGACTATTGTGTTTCCTTTATTCCTTGGCTGCCTTATGGCATATGTAATTAATATTATTATGAAAGCCCTGGAAGATCATTGGTTTCCGGATTCACAAAAGAATACAGTGAAAAAAATGAAAAGAGGAATCTGTTTATTTGGATCCATTTTTTTGATCTTTGCTGTTTTATTTTTAATTATACGAATTGTGCTTCCGGAGTTAATAGAAGCCTTTTCTGTTATCGGAAAAGTAATACCGATTTATTTTGAGAAAATTCAGGCATGGATTGTTGAAAATGGAAAAATGTTTCCGTCTGTTGTAAAAGAAATTGAAGGAATCGAAGTTAACTGGCAGGAATTATTTAAAAAATTGGTTACTTATGCAACCAGCGGCGTAACTTCTATGTTGAATTCGGCAGTTTCTATTTTATCAAGTACTGTAACTTCTATCATTAACATAGCAATTGCTTTGATTTTTGCTATATATATTTTAATTAATAAAGAAAAACTTGCAGTACAGTTAAAATCTATGGAAGCAGCATATTTAAAACCATACTTTATTAAGACTTTAAATCACATTATATGTACAGCAGACAACTGTTTTAAAAGTTTTATTACAGGACAATGTGTGGAAGCTGTAATATTGGGTATTTTATGTACTGTAGGCATGCTTGTGCTTCGTTTTCCTTATGCACCTATGGTTGGAACCTTTATTGGGGCTACAGCTTTAATTCCTATGGTTGGGGCCTATATAGGGGCTATAGTCGGTGGATTTATGATATTTACCGTATCCCCTGTTAAAGCTCTCGGATTCTTAATATTCATTGTGGTTTTACAACAGATTGAGGGTAATCTGATCTATCCAAAAGTGGTAGGATCATCGATAGGTCTTCCGGGAATGTGGGTATTAACAGCAGTAACTGTTGGCGGTGGTCTTGCAGGAATACCCGGAATGCTTTTTGGAGTTCCTTTGGCAGCCACTTTATACAGATTGATTTCCATAGATGTAAAAAGACGTACAGAAATACAGCATGACCAGGCAAAATGTAATGAGACAGAGGAGTAAAATTATGAGAAAGACAAAAATAATTTGTACATTGGGACCATCATCAGAGAGTGAAGAAACATTAAGAAGATTGATGATTGAAGGTATGGATGTTGCACGTTTTAATTTTTCACATGGAACACATGAAGAACAATTGGAAAAATTTAATCGTGTTAAACGTATCAGAGAGGAACTGGGTCTTCCGGTTGCAGCACTGTTAGATACAAAAGGGCCTGAAATTCGTTTAAAAACCTTTGAGAATGATAAGGCAGAACTTAAACAGGGAAGTCGTTTTACATTGACAACACGTGAAGTTTTAGGAAATGCGTCTATCGTATCGATTACTTATAAGGATCTTCCAAAAGATGTCAAACCGGGCGGCAGAATTCTTCTGGATGATGGTCTGATTGAATTATTGATTGATGACGTTGATGATACAGAAATTCACTGTACAGTAGCAAATTCCGGTGTAATTTCTAATCGTAAAGGCGTAAATGTGCCTGATACAAATCTTTCGATGCCTTTTATCAGTCAGAAAGATTATGATGATATTTGTTTTGGTATTGAACACGGATTTGACTTTATTGCGGCTTCTTTCACACGGACAGCTGAAGATATTCTGCAGATTCGTAAGATTCTTGAAGAGAAGAATTGTAATAATATCAGTATTATTGCTAAAATTGAAAATATGCAGGGTGTTCAGAACATTAATGACATTATTCGGGTATCCGATGGTATTATGGTTGCCAGAGGCGATATGGGAGTAGAAATCCCTCTTGAAGAGGTTCCGGTTCTTCAGAAAAAGATTATTCAGAAAGTATATCAGGCAGGAAAACAAGTTATTACCGCTACTCAGATGTTGGATTCCATGATGAAAAATCCAAGACCGACCCGTGCAGAAGCTACAGATGTTGCTAATGCGATCTATGACGGAACAAGTGCAATTATGTTATCAGGTGAGACTGCAGCAGGTGCTTATCCGGTAGAGGCATTGCAGACGATGGTTAAAATTGCAGAGAGAACAGAGATTGATATAAATTATCGTCGTCGGTTTGAAGAAAAGGGAACAGGCGTTATTACAGATGTAACGAATGCTATTTCACATGCGACCTGTACAACCGGTATGGATTTGAATGCAGCAGCGATTATCACAGTAAGTAAATCCGGAAGAACTGCACGTATGATTTCAAAATTCCGTCCGACATGTCCGATTATTGCCTGTACAATGTCCGAAAGTGTATGGCGTCGTTTGAATCTTTCCTGGGGAGTTCAGCCTGTGATTATTACAGAGCGTGATACAACAGATGATTTGTTTGAAACAGCTGTTGAAGCTGCACAGAAAAAGGGATATGTGAAACAGGGAGATATTACAGTCATTACAGCCGGAGTCCCGTTGGGAGTTTCAGGTACAACGAACATGTTAAAAGTTCAGGTTGTGGGTCATATTCTTGCGAATGGTGAGGGAATTAATAAACAGAAGGTTCGCGGCCGTCTGTGTGTATGTCATTCAAAAGAGGATCTGGTTAAAAAATATCAGCCGGGAGATATTGTTGTAACTCAAGATACAGATAATGCGATGTTGAATCAGTTAAAAACCGCTTCAGGTATTGTCATTGAGAAAGGAAGTCTTGACGCCCATGCGGTAACTGTTGGACTTAGTTTGGATATCCCTGTGCTTCTTAATGTAAAGAATGCGACAGATATTTTAAAGACAGGTGTCTTTGTTAACCTTGATTGTGAAAATGGTGTAATTGTAGCAGATTAAAATAAAAGATGTGTTAAGAGAGGTATAAACCTTTCTTAACACATCTTTTTATTTTTCTGCATATTTACAAGTGAGACGTGCGCAGTAAGCGATGATCTCCATACAGTTTTTCTTTCTCGGCTTTGAATCAAAATCTCCAAATGGCTGAGACATCTCGCTGCAGATCAGAGTACCGTATTCATTCTGAATCTCATTTACCATCTGTCCGAAGAGCGGATAGATATTCTGCTGAAGATTTTTAACTCTTTCACCCATTTCTTCTTTTGGTCCAAATGGATCACGTCTTCCCTTTAATGTGCCAAGTGCCATGACAGCACCGGTGATTGCACCGCAAATATTTTTTGTGTGACCAATGCCGCCGCCAAAACCGGTAGCCATACATAAAATATCATCCGGAAGATCGGTTTCGTACATATCCATAAATGTACGAAGGACACATTCTGTACAATTCAGACCCTGACGGAAGTAATTTCGACTGATTTCATCTGCAATCGCCATCTTTTCGTCTAAAGTTTTATCTTTAATAATTTCTTTTTCCATAGTCTAAAATATTCTTTTTGGTGATTAATAGTTGTTTGCTTTTAACTGGAAATGAGCTTTTGGATGTGCACAGACAGGGCAAACCTCCGGTGCTTCTTTTCCAATGTGGATATGTCCGCAATTCGAGCATTCCCAAATCATATCGCCTTCACGGGAGAAAACAAGGCCGCCTTCGATATTTGCAAGTAATTTACGATAACGTTCCTCATGTTCTTTTTCAATCTGAGCGACACCTTCAAATAAGGCTGCAATATCATCAAATCCTTCTTCACGTGCAACTTTGGCAAATTCTGCGTACATATCTGTCCACTCATAATTTTCGCCTTCAGCCGCAGAAAGAAGGTTTTCTTCTGTTGTACCAATGCCACCCAATAATTTAAACCAGATTTTAGCATGTTCTTTTTCATTGTTTGCGGTTTCTTCAAAAAGTTTTGAAATTTGTACGAAGCCGTCTTTTTTTGCTTTGGATGCAAAATATGTGTACTTATTGCGAGCTTCGGATTCACCTGCAAATGCTTTCCATAAATTAGATTCTGTTCTTGAACCTTTTAAATCCATAATAAACTACCTCCTTAAAACAGTAATTATTACTAATATATTAATTATATAATTTTAATAAATTTTTGTCAATAGTTAATAAATTCTTATGAAATACTTAACTTGTAATCTTTGGAGGCATATATTAGAATAATAAAAACAGTGACCTGAAGTTTTGGCATTACAGAAAGGAAGATTGATATGGAAGCAAAGAAAGTATCAGATTCAAAAACCGTGCAGCATCGAATCGTTATGTATCCGGATATTAATGGTTTTGGTCGTTTGTTTGGTGGACAGTTATTAAGTTGGATCGATGAAGTTGCAGGTGCGACAGCAAGACGTCATTGTGGCAGAGATGCAACAACAGTAGCAATTGATAATACGTATTTTAAATCAGGTGTCTATTTGAATGATATTGTAGTTTTGATAGGCAAGATTACACATGTTGGTTCAACTTCGATGGAAGTTCGTATCGATACATATAGAGAAGACAGAGAAGGAAAGAGATATCCTATTAACCGTGCATATTTTGTTATGGTGTGTATGGGTGAAGATGATCGTCCGATGAAAGTACCCGGATTGATTCTGGAGAATGATGGCGAACGTATGGAGTGGGAGACCGCGGTAAAACGTCGTGAATTAAGACTTCGAAGACGTCAGGAAGGTTTCTGATATATAATAGAAAATGCCGTTTCACAAACTGTGAAGCGGCATTTTTTAGTGTATATATTACTATTTTCCGGCAAGGATATCCGCAATCAAATCCCGTTCATCCATTGGATATTTAATACCTTTAATTTCCTGATAATCTTCATGACCTTTTCCGGCAAGAATAATGACATCGCCTTTTTCGGCGTGGTCGATACAATATTTAATAGCTTCCTTACGGTCAGGTATCGTCACGTATTTACCTGGACCTTTTTTTACGCCAATGAGAATATCTTTAATAATATCCATTGGTTCTTCAAAACGAGGGTTATCGGAAGTCACAACCGTCAGATCGGAGAGGTTTGAGGAAACTTCACCCATCTCATACCGACGGTGAGGATCCCGGTTTCCACCGCAGCCAAAAAGAGTGACTAATCGTTTTGGATGGTATTCTTTTAAA
Source organism: Frisingicoccus sp. (assembly GCA_016298055.1). Classification (GTDB taxonomy): domain Bacteria; phylum Bacillota; class Clostridia; order Lachnospirales; family Lachnospiraceae; genus Frisingicoccus. Next base: position 10,458 of record JAEDDO010000035.1, on the reverse strand, counting down.
GAATTCAATAAACTTTCCAGTGCCATAGCATTGTGTGCATAGTCAATCATTAATGTGAAGTCAGGAGAAACAGGGATTGTTTCCAGTCGTCCTTTGACATGAATATCCATCAATGCTTTTTTAATATTCTCTTCAGGAACATTAAAATTATGGCAGATTGCTATAGCGGTCAGAGAATTATATACACTGAAACGTCCCGGGACATCAATTGCAACATTCATATTCATGCGTCCGGATAATTTATAGGTTACACCGAGAAGCCCCGGTTTTTGAAGTAATTCTATGTCAGAGGCATAGAAATCAGCTTCTTTGGACATTCCAAAGGTTTGAAGGTCACAGGTATGACCCTCAGTAATCCGGTCAACGTAGGTATCATCTGTATTCACAATACCATGACGGCATTTCTGGAAAAGAAGTGATTTACAGTGGATATAATCATCCAGATCTTTGTGTTCATTCGGGCCGATATGGTCCGGACCGAGATTGGTGAAAATACCATAATCAAAAGTAAAACCGTCAACACGGTGCATCATAAGACCCTGTGAAGAAACTTCCATGACAACACAGTCACAACCCGCATTGACCATATCACGGAAGTACTGCTGTACCAGATAGGATTCGGGTGTCGTGTTATTGGATTTGATAACTTTTTTGCCGATAATTGTTTCAATCGTGCCGATCAGCCCCGTCTTAAAACCGGAATTTTCAAGAATTGAACGAACAATGTAAGTTGTTGTTGTCTTTCCTTTTGTGCCTGTAATACCAATCGTCTTTAATTGCTCTGCCGGATAACCGAAATAAGCGGCCGACATAAATGCGAGAGCTTCACGGGTATTGTTTACACGTATTACGGTAACGTGAGATGGTGCTGTGACATCCTTTTCAACAATGACTGCACAGACACCTTTACTTACAACATCGGGAATAAATTTATGACCATCCATGACAGCACCGCTGATGCAGACAAAAACACCGTCCGGACAGGCATTTCTCGAATCATAGAGCAAATGTGAGACAGGAATATCAACGGATCCCTGAACACATTCATAGTTTAATCGTTCAAGTAATTGGGATAATTTCATATAAAATTCCTTTCAAATCATAACGTTGGGATAATAATTAAAGATCAATCTCACCGGAAAAAACTTCCGCAGCAGGGCCGGTCATAAATATATGATTCGTCTCTCTGTCATAACGGATTAACAGATCTCCACCCAACAGGTGAATAAGTACTTCGTCATCAGTCATGTGGTTGAGAATACATGCCATAGCAGTTGCACAGGCGCCTGTACCGCATGCGAGTGTTTCGCCAGAACCACGTTCCCAGACACGCATATCAACGGTGTGTCGGTCGATCACATGAACAAACTCTGTGTTGACCTGTTCAGGAAAAATCGGATGTTTTTCGAATTTTGGACCGATTTTTTCAAGATCAAGATCTTTCGTATTGTCAACAAAGACAACTGCGTGAGGATTACCCATGGATATACAAGTCATATACCATACCTTCCCATCGACTTCTAACGGAATATTCACAGCCCGATCGCCGGATACAGCTACCGGAATATCCTCCGGAGTAAGTACGGGCTCTCCCATATCGACAACTACAGTTTCGACTTTGCCGTTTTTGATATTTAAATCCAGATATTTGATGCCTCCGAGAGTTTCAAGGGAAATTCGGGTTTTATCTGTCAGATGATGATCGTAAACATATTTAGCGATACAACGGACACCATTACCGCACATCTTTCCTTCTGAGCCATCCAGGTTATACATAGCCATTCGGAAATCCGCTTTATCGGAAGGACAGATTAAAATCAATCCGTCGGAACCAATGCCATAATGGCGGTCACTTACAATCTTTGCGGCTTCTTCAGGGTTTTTAACGGTTTCTTCAAAACAGTTTACATATACATAGTCATTGCCGCATCCGTGCATTTTTGTAAATTTCATGGCACACCTCCAAAAGTGTTGTTTATAATTTTATCTTACTATGGTTTTTTTAATAATTCAACGAGTTATAAAAATTTTATATTTTTCTGATAACCAGTTATAAAAATTCGGTCATTGAAAAATAATTTTATGGGTTATATAATTGAAAATAATTATAAATAATCGGAGGAATTTTAATGAATATACAACGCTTGTTTGAAAGTAAAAAAGTGGTCTATTCTCTGGAAGTATTCCCGCCTAAGAAGACGACATCTATAGATACAATTTATAATACACTGTACGGACTTCGCGGATTAAAACCGGATTTTATCAGTGTAACTTACGGAGCCGGCGGTTCTGAAGCACAGAAGAATAAAACATGTGAAATTGCTTCATTGATTAAAAGTGAATATCAGATTGAGCCGGTCAGCCATCTGACATGTGTGGGATCTACAAAGCAGGATATAAGAGAGTTTCTGGATCGTCTCAAAGCAGAAGGCGTTCATAATATACTGGCGCTTCGTGGCGATATTACACCGAATAATGGTATTATTGATTTTGAACATGCCAGCGATCTGGCATCATTTATAAAAGAATATGATGACAGTTTTAATATATCCGGAGCCTGCTATCCTGAGGGGCATTGTGATGCGGCCAATATGGATGAAGATATTGAAAATTTAAAAAGAAAAGTAGATGCAGGCGTATCCCATCTGGTAACACAGCTCTTTTTTGATAATGATCATTTTTATGAATTCATGGATAAAGTAGAAAAGGCAGGAATTCGCGTGCCGGTGGAAGCAGGAATTATGCCGGTCATCAATAAAGCTCAGATCGAGCGTACCGTATCTATGTGCGGTGCAAGTTTTCCGGTAAAATTTTCGAAAATGGTAAATAAATATGCAAATGATCCGGTGGCTCTTAAAGATGCGGGCATTGCTTTTGCAACAGAACAGATTATTGACCTGATCAATAATGATGTTCGGGGAATTCATTTGTATACAATGAATAACGTGGAGACAGCAACGCGTATTACAAACAGTATTTCAAATATAATTGCAAGCTGCAATAAACAGATATGATTGATCGATTGAACAGAGAGGAGATTCTCAGGTATCTTGGCTATAAAGATTCCGGAATCACACCTCAGATAGAAAAACTTTTAGACCGGTGTGAGTCAGAAACCCTGAAGATCATCCAGCCAAAATATATTTATAAACGATTTCCTGTGACGCATGAATTATCGGGAATATGCGTGGGAGAAACAGGTTTTGTGCTGAGAGGTAAGGATATCCGGGAACATTTAAAGAATTGCAATGAAATATTTCTTCTCGGGGTAACAGCGGGAATAGAACTTGACAGGAAGATTCGCCGTTATATGGTGACTGAACCGGACATAGGCGTTGTTCTGGACAGCTGTGGTATTCAGGCGGTAGAGCAGATTGCGGATATGGCTGAACAGGAGATTGAGGCTTGTGTGAGCAGCGAAGGCTATCATTTGACCTGGAGGTTCAGTCCGGGATATGGCGATCTTCCGCTGGATACACAGAAAGAGCTGGTGCAGGTTTTGGATATGCACCGTAAAATCGGAGTTTCCCTTACAGACAGCTGTCTGATGGTACCAAGTAAATCTGTGACGGCTATTTTAGGTATCAGTGACACAAAAAGGGATAAAAGAGAGAATAAATGTGATTTCTGTAATAACAGACAAAAATGTATATTCAGAAAGAGAGGAACCAGATGTTAGATTTTAAGAAGAGAGTGATTATGCTGGATGGTGGGATGGGAACCATGCTCCAGAAGGCAGGAGTACCTATGGGGAAGATACCGGAGGCTTTAAATGTGACGCATGCAGAGGCTGTTATTGATATCCATCGCCAATATATTGAAGCCGGTTCCGATATTATATATGCCAATACATTCAGTGCAAATCGCTATAAATTAGGTCATAGCGAGTATTCTGTGGAGACATTGGTCACAGCAGGTATAAACAATGCGAAAAGGGCTGTAGAGGATTCTGGTAAGTATGTTAAGGTTGCTCTGGATGTGGGACCAATCGGAGAACTGATGGAACCAAATGGAAATCTCAAGTTCGAAGATGCCTATGATATGTTTAAGGAAATGATGACTGCCGGAGAGCGGGCAGGGGCAGATCTTATTGTTATTGAAACGAGTACGGATCTTCTGGAGATGAAAGCTGCTGTACTGGCCGCAAAGGAGAACACATCGCTTCCTGTATTTTCTACAATGGCATTTGAAAAGAGCGGGCGAACCTTTACCGGTGTGACGGTGGAAGCGGCAGCTTTGACTTTGACAGGTCTTGGTGTGGATGCCATAGGTATTAATTGTTCTCTCGGACCGGATGATATTTATCCGTTGGCAAAAAGGCTTGTGGAATGGACACCTTTGCCGGTTATCATCAAAGCAAATGCGGGACTTCCGAATTTGAATTCGGGTGGTTACGATATAAGTGCGGAACAGTTTGCACAGCAGATGGATAAGTTTATGGATCTGGGCGTTTCAATCATTGGTGGGTGCTGCGGAACGACACCGGAATATATTCGGGAAATGGGGAAAATGCTTGAGCAAAGAGAAGCGGAAGGCAGAAAACCAGAAGGTTCATCTTATCAGAAAAGAGCTGCTGTGTGCAGCAGTACACAGGTAGTTCCGATCGATGGTGTACGAATTATAGGAGAGAGAATTAATCCGACAGGAAAGAAATTGTTTAAGGAAGCACTTTTAAATCATAATATTGGTTATATTTTATCTCAGGGAATTTCACAGGTGGAAGCGGGAGCCCATATTCTGGATGTTAATGTGGGGCTTCCGAAAATTGATGAAGCCGGGCTTATGGTTGAAGTCATTAAGGAGCTTCAGGGTGTCGTTGATGTGCCGCTTCAGATTGATTCTTCAAATGCGGAAGTTATTGAGAGAGCACTGAGAATTTATAATGGAAAACCGATTGTCAATTCGGTCAATGGTGAGACGGCCGTCCTTGAAAAAATATTGCCGCTGGTAAAGAAATATGGTGCAGCAGTGGTAGGACTTACTTTGGACGAAAACGGAATTCCTCTTCTTGCAGAGGAAAGATATGCCGTAGCCGAACGTATCGTGAAAAAGGCTGAGAGCTATGGTATTCCGAAAGAAGACGTTTATATTGACTGTCTGACGTTGACAGCTTCTGCTCAGCAAAAAGAAGTTGTGGAAACACTGAAAGCTATGCAGCTTGTAAAAGAGCGGCTGGGCGTAAAAACGGTGCTTGGAGTATCGAACATTTCCTTTGGTCTTCCGAAACGGGAGCAGGTTAATGTGGCTTTTCTTACGCTTGCACTGGCACATGGACTGGATCTGCCGATTATCAATCCGAATGTAGCTTCGATGGTGGCAGCTATCGACAGTTTTAATGTTTTATATAATCAGGATGAAGGGTCTAAATATTATGTAGAGAAATACAGTAAGATTGCAGAGGCTGAAAAGAATGTGTCCGCATCTTCGACGCAAAAGAAACCGGAGAATACAAAGAGCCTTGAATATGCGGTTTTAAATGGTATTCGTGAGTATGCTTCGGATGCTACACGGGAATTATTAAATACAAAGGACCCTATGGAGATCGTCAATGAGATTCTGATTCCGGCACTGGATAAAGTCGGAACTGACTTTGAAAGCGGAAAACTATTTTTGCCTCAGCTTATCCAGTCTGCAACAACAGCCCAGGAGGCCTTTGATGTTTTAAAAACTTTTATGGCAGAACATAAAGAGAATGAAACGGTTTCCAAAGGAAAGATTATCATTGCGACGGTCAAAGGCGATATTCATGATATTGGCAAGAATATTGTGAAAGTAGTTATGGAAAACTACGGTTATGAGATGATCGATCTGGGCAAGGATGTTCCTGCATCTAAGGTTGTTTCAGAAATAAAACGTACAGGCGCTAAATTGGTAGGATTGAGCGCACTTATGACAACGACAGTAGTTAATATGGAGGAAACGATACGAGCAATCCATGAAGCCGGATGTGACTGTAAAATATGGGTTGGCGGTGCAGTTCTGACAGAAGATTATGCAAAGCAGATTGGTGCTGATTATTATGCAAAAGATGCGAAACAATCTGTCGATATCGCAAAAAAAGTATTTAGTTAGTGAAAATTACGCTTGATACAAGATATTGTGTTAAGCGTAATTTTTTTTCTATATTTTGTATTTTCTTCTGGCTTTTTTTTAAAGGTGATGCTATAATAGCCTAAGACATTTATCCATCGTCAAAAACAAAGGAGGATTATTATGATAATAATTAAGCGAGATGGCCGTGAAGTGAACTATGACCGAAGCAAGATTATTGTAGCTATTTCAAAGGCGAATGCTGAAGTTCCGCCGGAAGAAAAGGTATCTCAGGAAGTTATTGAAAATATTGTAAATTATATAGAAACACGTCATCGTAAACGTATGTTGGTTGAAGATATCCAGGATATCATTGAGCAGAAATTAATGGCTGAAGGCAAATACGACCTGGCTAAGACATATATTATTTATCGTTATCAGAGAGAATTAGTAAGAAAAGCGAATACAACAGACGATTCTATTTTAAGTCTGATCAAGAATAGTAATAAAGATGTTATGGAGGAAAATTCCAATAAGAATGCAGTTGTGGCATCGACACAGCGTGATCTTATTGCGGGTGAAGTATCTAAAGACTTAACAAGACGTATTCTTTTACCTGAAAAAATTTCAAAAGCACATGAAGAAGGCATTCTTCATTTCCATGATGCAGATTATTTTGTTCAGCCGATTTTTAACTGCTGTCTGATCAATATTCAGGACATGCTGGATAACGGAACTGTTATGAATGGAAAATTAATTGAAAGTCCAAAGAGTTTTCAGGTTGCATGTACGGTTATGACACAGATCATTTCCGCAGTTGCCAGCAGCCAGTACGGCGGTCAGTCCGTAGATATACGTCATCTCGGAAAATATTTACGTAAGAGCTATAATAAATATAAAGATCAGATTACAAAACAGTATGGTGATAAACTGGATGATGACACGATTGAAGGACTTGTTCATACACGTCTGATGGATGAACTTCGTTCCGGTGTTCAGACAATTCAGTATCAGATCAATACATTGATGACAACAAACGGACAGTCGCCATTTGTTACAGTTTTCCTGAATCTGGATCCAAATGATGAATACATTGAGGAAAATGCGATGATCGTTGAGGAAGTTCTTCGTCAGCGTCTGGAAGGAATCAAGAATGAAGTTGGTGTTTATGTGACACCGGCCTTCCCGAAACTTGTTTATGTTCTTGATGAGCATAACTGCCTTAAGGGAGGAAAGTACGATTATATTACAAAACTTGCTGTACGCTGTTCCGCAAAACGCCTTTATCCGGATTACATTTCCGCGAAGAAGATGCGTGAAAATTATGAAGGCAATGTTTTCAGTCCGATGGGATGCCGAAGCTTTTTGACACCATGGAAAGATGACGACGGCAATTATAAATTTGAAGGACGTTTCAATCAGGGTGTGGTAAGTATCAATCTTCCTCAGATCGGTATTGTTGCACGCGGCGATGAAGACAAGTTCTGGAAGCTTTTTGATGAACGTCTTGAACTTTGCTACGAAGCATTAATGTGCCGTCACAGAGCACTTGAGGGAACAACTTCTGATGTCAGCCCAATCCACTGGCAGTATGGTGCGATTGCCCGTCTCGGAAAAGGTGAAAAAATTGATAAGCTGCTTCACAATGGCTATTCTACACTTTCTCTCGGATATATCGGTCTGTATGAATTGACAAAATTGATGAAAGGTGTCAGCCATACAACACCGGAAGGTGAAGAATTTGCAGTAAAAGTCATGAATCATTTACGTGAGACAGCAAATCGCTGGAGAAAAGAGACAGGTATTCATTTCAGTCTTTACGGTACACCGGCAGAATCTCTTTGCTACCGGTTCGCAAGAATCGATATGGAACGTTTCGGTGTGATTGAAGATGTGACAGATAAAGGTTATTATACAAACTCTTATCATGTGGATGTTCGTGAGAAGATTGATGCCTTCAGCAAGTTTACGTTTGAAAGTCAGTTCCAGAAGATTTCTGCAGGCGGAGCTATTTCTTATGTTGAGATTCCGAATATGCGTCACAATCTGGAAGCACTGGAAGAACTTGTGAAATTTATTTATGATAATATTCAGTATGCGGAATTTAATACAAAATCCGATTACTGTCATGTATGTGGATATGACGGAGAGATTATCATTAATGATGATCTTGAATGGGAATGCCCGCAGTGCGGCAACAAAGACCATGCGAAGATGAACGTTACCCGTCGTACATGTGGATATCTTGGAGAAAATTTCTGGAACGTGGGTAAAACAAAAGAAATTGCTGCCCGTGTGCTCCATATCTAGGAGATCGTTATGAATTATGCAGATATAAAACAATATGATATTGCCAATGGACCGGGTGTGCGTATTTCTTTATTTGTCAGCGGATGTACCCATCGGTGCAAAAACTGCTTTAATGAAGTAGCCTGGGATTTTAATTACGGCAAACCTTTTACAGAGGAAACGATAAGTAGGATCATTGAATACCTTGAGCCGGATTATATATGGGGACTGACCCTTCTTGGAGGAGAACCTATGGAACGCACAAATCAACAGGGACTCCTTCCTCTTCTCCGAAAAGTTCGGGAACGTTATCCGAAGAAAAGTATATGGTGTTTTTCAGGATATTTATTTGACAGAGATATTGTCGATCGAATGATGAAAGAATGGCCGGAGACAAAGGAACTGTTATCCTATATCGACGTTATAGTAGACGGCGAATTTGTTGAAGAGAAAAAAGATCTGACAAAACGGTTTAAAGGTTCTGCGAATCAGAGAACGATTGATGTTCAGGCATCTCTCAGAGAAGGTAAAGTCGTTATACTGGAAGGTTTTGAGTAAAAATATATAACTGGAGAAAATCATGAGACAACAGGTTAAAGTAAAAAAATTAAATGATAAAGCGATTCTTCCGACATATGGAAGTCCCTACAGCGCAGGAGCTGATTTGTATGCCTGCATGGATGAAAATGTCACGATTCATCCGGGAGAAACGGTGATGATTAAGACAGGGCTTGCTATGGAAATTCCGGAAGGATTTGCAGGACTCATTTATGCCCGAAGCGGACTGGCGACAAAAAAGGGTCTTGCTCCGGCGAACAAAGTCGGCGTGATCGATGCGGATTATCGAGGCGAGATCATGGTTCCATTGTATAATCATTCCCAATCGGAAGTGATGGTTGAACATGGTGAACGTATTGCCCAGATGGTGATTACACCATTTTTAACAGCAGAATACTTTTTAGTGGATGAGTTGGATGAAACTGAACGCGGAGAAGGTGGATTTGGCTCTACTGGTATGAAATAAAAAGTTGTATATGATGCTCTGTTTTCTATAATAGAGGATAACAACAGGGAGGAAGTATTGATGAAAAAAATAGGTTTCGTTGGCGTTGGGATTATGGGAAAATCTATGGTCCGTAATTTGATGAAAGCCGGATATGAATTGCATATTTATGCCCGTACAAAATCAAAGGTGGAAGATGTCATATCAGAAGGCGCTGTATATCATGATACAGTTGGAGAATGTGCTTCTGATGTAGATGTGATGATCAGTATTGTCGGTTATCCAAAAGATGTGGAAGAAGTTTATTTTGGAGAAAAGGGAATCCTTAATAGTGCAAAAGAAGGAACATATGTAATTGATATGACTACATCCAGTCCAAAATTAGCAAAGAAAATTTATGATGCTGCAAAAGAAAAGGGACTTCATGCAATGGATGCACCGGTAACCGGTGGCGACACAGGGGCAAAGAATGGTACATTATCGATTCTTGTTGGCGGTGATAAGGAAGATTATGAAGCATGTCATAAAGTTTTTGAAGCTATGGGAACAAATATTAATTATGAAGGCGGACCGGGCTGCGGACAGCATACGAAGATGGCCAATCAGATTATGATTGCAGGAACTCTTTCGGGTGTATGTGAGGCTATGCGTTATGCCGAGGCCCAGGGACTGGATCTTCATACACTTTTAGATTCAGTGGCTACAGGAGCAGCGGGAAGTAAACAGCTGGATGCTTTTGGAAAGAAAATCATAGATGGCGATTTTGCACCCGGATTTTTCATGAAGCATTTTATTAAAGATATGAATCTGGCGGTTGAAGAAGCTGAGAGCAAAGGCTTGGATCTTAAGATTTTAAAACAGGTTCTGGAAAATTATCGGACTCTGGAAGAAGCGTATGGTGATCTTGGTACACAGACATTAATTAAATTCTATAGATAAATAGTAAAACCATTTTTTACCCGGAAACATTCCGAAGTAAAAAATGGTTTTTTATTTGGCGGATACGCCACACCGACGAAATGCGAAGCATTTTGGAGGTTGGCTCTGAACAGTTACTTTTATTTATTGAATGTCAAGAACAGATTTCCTGATATTGGATAAGTAGAGTCGAATGGTCATAACCGTCAGAATCAGGG
>JAEDDO010000185.1 GCA_016298055.1 Frisingicoccus sp. | reverse complement strand
ATCACACTGGGAGCGTTAATATCGGAGACGTTGACGTTTGTGCTGGATGGGAAACCGGGAGCGATCGTGCATGGACTGCAATATCTGCTTAACGCCTATCTGTTTCTTGCTTCCTGTGGTGTAGGAACACTTTGGGTACTGTATGTAGATTACAGAATTTATCACAGCCGGAAACGCATTTATAAATGGCTTATCCCGGTAATTATTCCTCTCGTGGTGCTTGCTTTGCTGATCCTGTGCGATTTGTTTGGCAGCGGTTTTATCTTTTCGATTACCGAACAGAATGTGTACCTGAGAGGTAAGCTGGCAATGCTGCCTTATGTTATTCTCTTTTCTGAATATTTCATCAGCATTATTTTGGCATTTATCGCGTCAAAACAAAACAATCATGTACGATTTTTTCCTATTCTGTCCTTTATTCTGTTCTGTGTTGTGGGAACGATCGTCCAGGGATTTAACTACGGCCTGTCCGTGGGATGGTTCTGTGTCAGCCTTGCTTTCCTGCTCGTCCAGGTACAGCAAAACAATTATGATGCCTTTATAGATGATCTGTCTGGTCTCTATAATCGAAAATATTATAATTATACGATCAGGAAGTTATCCGGTTCAAAACAACATCCGACGATTTTCGGAATTATGATGGATGTCAATGACTTCAAAGGTATTAATGATCAATTCGGACATACGACCGGTGACGATGCCATCAAAACTATTGGTATGCTCATCCTGGAGGTCACAACCAATCGGGATCTGGCATTCCGGTATGCAGGAGATGAATTTATTGTTATCGGTACTTTCGGCGATGAACGCTATATGGAACAGCTGATTCATGACTTTACGAGAAAAGTGGACGAATTCAACGCAGTTTCCGGGAAACCATACAAACTGTCACTGGCCATCGGCTCCACACTTTATCAAACGGCAGATCTGGATTCTGACAGTTTTCTTCGCCAGATAGATATCAAAATGTACGAGTCAAAAAACAGATACTATTCACAGTCGGGTACCGATCGAAGACAAAGGAAAAAAGTGAATAATGTAAAAACATAACAGAAAGCAGCAGTAAGCATTTAAAATGCACCGCTGCTTTCTTTTTATATTTACATATCTTCCTCCGGAGTTGTTATCGCACCGATATTGAAATGTTCAACAAGATAGTTCAAAACATTTGGTGAAATAAAGGCCGGGAGGGTCGGTCCGAGTTTAATATTTTTTATTCCCAGATATAAAAGGGACAATAGGATACATACCGCTTTTTGTTCATACCATGACAAGATCATAGTCAGCGGCAGATCATTGACACCGCATCCAAAGGCATCTGCCAGAGCGGATGCGATTTTTATCGCACTGTAGGCATCATTGCACTGTCCAATATCCATGAGCCGTGGCAGACCGCCGATGGTGCCAAGATCCAGATCATTAAATCTGTATTTGCCGCAGGCGAGGGTGAGGATAATGGTATCATCCGGTGTCTTTTTTACAAAATCTGTATAGTAATTTCTTCCCGGACGGGCTCCGTCACATCCGCCAACAAGATAAAAATGTTTGATTGCCCCGGTCTGTACAGCTTCGATCACTTTATCGGCCACACCGAGAACGGTGCCGTGACCAAATCCGGTCATAACAGTATCACCGCCGTTTATTCCGGTGAAGGTTTGATCTTCTTTATATCCACCAAGAGCGAGGGCTTTTTCAATGACCGGTGTAAAATCTCTGTCTCCACCGATGTGCGCGATTTCCGGGTAAGATACAACTTCTGTTGTAAAGACACGATCGGTGTAACTGGACTTTGGAGGCATAAGACAATTGGTCGTAAAAAGAATCGGCGCAGGAATGTCTGCAAATTCTTTTTGCTGATTCTGCCATGCTGTTCCAAAATTTCCTTTCAGGTGTCTGTATTTTTTTAATTCGGGATAAGCATGAGCCGGCAGCATTTCACCGTGGGTATAAATATTAATGCCTTTGCCCTCCGTCTGTTCCAGCAGAAGTTTAAGATCTAAAAGATCATGGCCGGAGATAACAATAAATGGTCCTTTCTCAATCTTTAACGGAACGGTTGTCGGAACCGGTGTGCCAAAGGTTTCTGTATTGGCTTTGTCGAGCATTTCCATGCATGTAAGATTGTATTTTCCAACTTCCATGACAACCGGAAGTAATTCTTCCATTTCCCAGTCTTCACCGATAATAAAAAGAGCCCGGGCGATAAAACGATTCAGATCTTCATCTCTGTAACCGAGAACAAGCGCATGATAAGCGTAAGCCGCAATACCGCGAATGCCGAATAAAATTAAGGATTTTAAACTGCGAATGTCCTCGTCTGCTGTCCAAAGGTTCGTCATATCATAATCCTCGTTTTTACCGCATGGATTGGCACAACCAGAGCACATCGGAACTAAAGCTGCCTTTTCACTGTGCACACGTTCAATAAGTTCACGAAGAGTCTCTTCATTGAAATTGACATTGGTGATGGTCGCGAACAGCCCTTCAATCAATAATTTCCATGTTTTTTCATTTCCGAGGGTAGTATCCCCATTGAGTGTACGACCGAGACCGATCAGGGCTCCGGTCAGCTCATCCTGTAATTTTGCCACATCCGCGGTTTTTCCACAGACACCGGCTTTTCCGGTACACCCGGTGCATCCTGCAGTCTGTTCACATTGAAAACAAAACATTTTATGATTCATTTTTTCCTCCCAAATATATTAAAAAACAACAACAAGCAGCATTTTAAACTGTTCCTGGCCGTAAACGGCATGTGGATGGCCAGCCGGCATAACGATGGATTCGCCTTCATGAAGGAAGTATTCCTGACCATCGATCGTAATACGCCCAACGCCGTCTAAACAGGTGACAAAGGCGTCTCCGCCGGATGCATGTGTGCTGATTTCTTCCCCTTTATCAAAAGAGAAGAGGGTAACGCTGACGGCCGGATTCTGAGCAAGGGTTTTGCTGACAACCTGTCCTTCCTGATAAGCAATCTGTTCTTTTAATACTAAAACTTCGGATTTACTAATATTTTTCATAGGTTCTGTCATGAGAATTCCTCCTTTATAATTCGGTGTTTTTGATCTTGGAGCCAAAAAAATTTGACCCGGTGATTTGAGTATACTATAATAAAAATCGAAAGTCGGTTGTTAAAACAACAGAGTGGCTACGAACCGATTCCGCAGCCACTTAAAGGAGAGATATTTTTGGAAAAATTAAAGGATATTTTTATTTCCTATAAAAATGATGGTGAGGGAAATCATTTTGCCGCTCGTTTATGTGAAGATCTGAAACATGAGGGCTATAGTGTTTATTTTAATCCTGATGAGGGAAAGACAGGTAATTTTCCGGAACGACTGAGAAAGGCTATTTATGCATGTAAAGATTTTGTATGCATAGTCACCAGAGGATATAT
>JAEDDO010000034.1 GCA_016298055.1 Frisingicoccus sp. | reverse complement strand
GGGGACAGATTCGTAAAATGAATCTGTCCCCGTTTTAAATTACAGTAATCCACCGATTGAAAGGAAAAGCGGTGCAAATACAAGAGATACGATGGTCATCAGTTTGATTAAGATGTTGATAGATGGACCGGATGTATCCTTGAATGGGTCACCAACTGTGTCACCGACAACAGCTGCTTTATGTGCTTCGCTTCCTTTACCGCCGTGATGTCCGCCTTCGATATATTTCTTAGCGTTATCCCATGCACCACCGGCATTGGACATGAAGATGGCCATAAGTACACCTGTAACGAGAGCACCAACAAGAAGTCCTCCGAGTGCTTCAACACCGAGTAATACACCAACAAGAACCGGAACGATTACGGCCATGATACCAGGAACATACATCTCTTTAAGGGATGCCTGTGTGGAAATAGCTACACATTTTGTGTAATCCGGACGGTCTGTTCCTTTAAGGATGCCCGGTTTTTCACGGAACTGACGACGAACTTCTTCGATCATCTTATAAGCAGCTTTGGAAACGGATTCCATAGTCAGAGCGGAGAAGAGGAATGTCAGTACACCACCGATAAATACACCGATAACAACACGTGCGTCAAGAACATTGATTGCCTGAAGTTTAACTGCTTCTGCGTAAGATACAAAGAGAGCCAGTGCTGTTAAAGCAGCGGAACCGATTGCAAAACCTTTACCCATGGCAGCAGTTGTGTTACCTACGGAGTCAAGTTTATCTGTGATCTCACGAACAGATTCATCAAGTTCAGCCATCTCTGCAATACCACCTGCATTATCAGCGATCGGGCCGTAAGCGTCAATTGCAACAGTGATACCTGTTGTAGAAAGCATACCAACAGCAGCAAGAGCAATACCGTAGAGACCAACCAGTTCATAGGAAATAAAGATGCCGACGCAGATCAACAGGATCGGAACAACTGTAGACTGCATACCTACAGCAAGACCGCTGATGATTGTTGTAGCGGAACCTGTTTCAGACTGCTGAGCGATCTTCTTAACGGATTTGTATTCATCAGATGTGTAAATTTCTGTGACAATACCGATAACAACACCAACAAGAAGACCTGCGATAACTGCGAGAGCAACATTGAAGTTACCAAACATTGTTTTACTTAAAGCAACAGCAACGATAATAACAATAGCAGTTGCGCCGTATTCACCACGTTTTAAAGCTGCATGTGGGTTTGAAGCATTACCGGATTTAACAACAAATGTTCCGAGGATTGCAGCAACAACGCCTGCAGCAGCGAGAAGTAATGGGAAAAGGACACCTGTTTTGTCATAGTAAGCAAGACCAAGAGTCATAGCGGAAATAATAGAACCAACATAAGACTCAAAAAGGTCGGCACCCATACCTGCAACGTCACCGACATTATCACCAACATTATCAGCGATAACAGCAGGGTTACGAGGGTCATCTTCAGGGATACCAGCTTCAACCTTACCTACAAGGTCAGCACCAACATCGGCTGCTTTTGTATAGATACCACCACCAACACGGGCAAACAGTGCGATGGAAGAAGCACCTAAACTGAAACCGAAGAGGATATCAGCGTTACCGGTAACAACGTAGATAATACTTACGCCGAAAAGACCGAGGCCGACAACAGCAAGACCCATAACACTTCCGCCGGAGAATGCAACAGAAAGAGCGGCATTCATACCGGAAGACTTAGCTGCACTTGCGGTACGTACATTTGCCTTTGTAGCAGCTCCCATACCGAGATATCCGGCGAGTACGGAGAAAAGGCTGCCGATCAGGAAACATACAGCGGTCATCCAGTTACCGAGACCGATTCCGATGACAAAAAACATTACAGCAACAAAAATAAGGAGCACTTTGTATTCAGACATAAGGAAGGCTCTGGCACCTTCAGCAATGGCTCCTGCGATCTCCTGCATACGTTCATTACCTGCGTCTTTTTTGCCGATAGAAGATGACGTCAGTACGGCAAAAAGCAAAGCAAGAACACCGATGACAGGGACGATCATAAGGAAGTTTTCCATAATAATTTCCCCCTTGCTAAAAAATATGAAATTGTAGATTTACCCATGCTGGGTATAATGCTTAGCATAGCAGAAAAAAGAAAAATATTCAATGGTTATCATTGAAAAAAATCAAAAACTCCGGGAAAATAGAATTAATATAAAATAAATAGTAGAAAAAGTCAGGGTTTTATGGTAAATTAATAATGAGGTGTTTAACATGAAAAACATGAAGAGAATTTTATTAAAATTGAGCGGAGAAGCTCTTGCCGGCGATAAAGGTTTTGGATTTGATGAGACGACGTGTCTTGAGGTCGGACGTCAGGTGAAAGCCATTACGGATAAAGGCACTGAAGTTGCGATTGTTATTGGCGGAGGTAATTTCTGGAGAGGACGTAACAGCAGCAAGATTATCGAACGTACAAAATCCGATCAGATCGGTATGCTCGGTACAGTTATGAATTGTATTTATGTTTCTGAGATTTTCCGTACACTGGGAATGGCGACAGAAGTCTTCACACCATTTATGTGCGGTGCATTTACTGAACTTTATTCGAAGGATAAAGCGATGGCTGCACTTGCGGCGGGCAAGGTTGTTTTTTTTGCAGGCGGTACGGGACATCCTTATTTTTCAACAGATACAGGGACAACCCTTCGTGCCATTGAGATCGAGGCCGATGCCATTCTTCTTGCAAAAGCAATCGATGGTGTTTATGATAAAGATCCAAAGGTTTATCCGGATGCGGTGAAGTATGATCAGGTAAGTATTCAGGATGTGGTAGATCAGAGACTTCAGGTTGTCGATCTGACAGCGACGATCATGTGCCTGGAGAATAAGATGCCGATGGTCGTATTTGGACTTAATGAAAAGGACAGTATCATTGAGACATTATATGGTAAATTTAACGGTACTTATGTGACCGTAGATGAATGATAAATAATTGGGAGGATTATCAGACATGGATGAAAGAATAAAAGTTTATGAGACAAAGATGCAAAAAACAATGGAAAGCCTGGAGAGAGAGTACAATTCCATCCGTGCCGGACGTGCAAATCCACATATTCTGGATAAGCTGGTGGTAGATTATTATGGCACACCGACACCGCTTCAGCAGGTGGGCAACATTACAGTTCCGGAAGCTCGTGTGATCATGATCCAGCCTTGGGAATCAAAGTTGATCAAAGCAATTGAAAAAGAGATCATGGCATCTGATATCGGAATCACACCAAGTAACGATGGTAAAGCTATTCGCCTTGTATTTCCGGAATTAACAGAAGAACGTCGTAAGGAACTGGCAAAGGACGTTAAGAAAAAGGGAGAAGCTGCGAAAGTAGCTGTTCGTAATATTCGTCGTGATGCGAATGATGCTTTGAAAAAATGGAGCAAGGCAAAGGAAGTTTCCGAGGATGAAGCAGATGATATTGAGAAGGATATCCAGAAACTTACAGATAAGTATATCGCTGAAGTTGACAAAGCAATCGAAGCAAAATCCAAGGAAGTAATGACAGTATAAGAATCAGAATAGGACAAAAAGAGGGAGGTTGTCGGATATCGGCAGCCTCTTTATGTTGCATGGCAGATTAAAAAGAAGGAGAATTTTATGAAGAGAGAGATTGATGGAGAACTTTTGGAAGTTCCGGAGCATGTGGCAATTATTCTTGACGGCAACGGTCGATGGGCAAAAAAAAGATTCATGCCTAGAAATTACGGGCATGCTCAGGGAAGCAAGACTGTTGAGCAGATCTGTGAGGATGCATGGAATCTGGGGATAAAATATCTGACAGTATATGCATTTTCTACAGAGAACTGGAGCCGCCCGCAAAAAGAAGTGGATGCGCTTATGAAGCTGCTTCGTTCTTATCTGAAGGATTGTATCAAGCGGACAACAAAAAATAATATGCGTGTCCGGGTGATCGGTGATAAAACCGGATTAAGTGAGGATATCCGAAATTCAATTGAGGAACTTGAACGGGTTTCGGCAGTGAATACCGGATTGAATTTTACAATTGCCATTAATTACGGAAGCCGTGATGAAATGCGCCGGGCGATGGTACGTATGGCTAAGGATGTGGAAGATGGAAAAGTGAAATCTGAGGAGATAACGGAGGAAGTATTTAAAGGTTATCTGGATACGTGGGAGCTTCCGGATCCGGATCTTTTAATCCGTACCAGCGGTGAACAGCGACTGTCCAATTTCCTGCTCTGGCAGCTTGCCTATACAGAGTTTGTATTTATGGAAGTTCTTTGGCCGGATTTTAACCGTAATGAACTGATACGCGCCATTCGGCAATATAATGGAAGAGAACGTCGGTTTGGCGGTATTTAGGAGGGGTTAAATATGTTCTGGACACGATTGGCCAGTGGTATTGTGCTGGTAGTTGTGGCAGCGGTTACGATCATGGCCGGAGGCGACATTTGGTTTCTGCTCGTATCTTTGCTGTCGATAGCGGGACTTTATGAGCTTTATAAGACGATGCATATTGAGAAAACCTTTCTCGGCTATGCCGGTTTGATCGCATCCGCATTTTACTGTGTTCTTTTAAGATGGAATATTCACAGCAGTGCAATTGCGGCTGTGATCGGAGGACTTCTTTTTATCAGCGGTATTTATGTTTTTACATTTCCGAAATATAAGGCTGATCAGGCAGCATTTGCTGTTTTCGGAATACTGTATGTTCCGGTGCTGATGATGCACTTGTATCAGATTCGTGAGCTTTCTGACGGATTGTTTATTATTCCTCTTGTCTTTTTAAGTGCATGGGGAAACGATACCTGTGCTTATTGTGTCGGCATGCTCATCGGAAAACATAAGATGACACCAAAGCTAAGTCCGAAAAAGAGCGTGGAAGGGCTTGTCGGAGGCATTGTTGGCGCACTGCTGCTCGGTATGGGATACGGCGCACTTTTCGGAAGTCATTTGCCGTCTCTTGGCAATACCGTTCTTTCATGTGGTCTCATATGCGGAGCCGGTGCCATCATTGCTGTGATTGGGGATTTAACGGCATCTGCGATCAAGAGGGATACGGGTATAAAGGATTATGGTAAACTGATACCCGGACACGGCGGTATATTGGATCGTTTTGACAGTATTTTATTCACAGCTCCGATTGTATATTATCTGGCAGTTTATTTAGGAGCAATTCATTAAGAAGGATACGGGAGGCAGAATGGATGAAACGTATTGCACTTTTAGGGTCGACAGGCTCGATAGGAACACAGACACTGGATGTGGTTCGCCATTATCCGGAAGATTTTCAGGTCACAGCTTTGGCGGCATCTTCAAATATTGAGATGCTGGAAAAACAGATACGTGAATTTAAACCGAAAATGGCGGTTGTATATAATGAAGCAAAGGCGGCAGAATTAAAATTAAGAGTGAGAGATCTTGAGATAGATATATTGAGCGGTATGGATGGACTTTTGGCTGCGGCCACGGAGGCATCCGCGGATATCGTTCTGACAGCCGTTGTGGGGATGATCGGTATACGTCCGACGATCGCGGCCATTGAGGCGGGAAAAGATATTGCTTTGGCAAACAAAGAGACGCTTGTTACGGCAGGACATTTAATTATGCCTCTCGCGAAGGAAAAGGGTGTGAAGATCCTCCCGGTTGACAGCGAACATTCTGCAATTTTTCAGTCATTACAGGGAGAAAATCGGGGACAGATTCATAAAATATTATTAACGGCATCCGGCGGTCCTTTCCGTGGAAAAACTCTGGAGGATATGAGGAATGTCCGGGTGGAGGATGCACTCAGACATCCGAACTGGGTCATGGGAAGAAAAATTACAATTGATTCGGCGACGATGGTCAATAAGGGACTGGAAGTTATTGAAGCCCGATGGCTTTTTAATGTGGGTCTGGATAAAATACAAGTGGTTGTTCATCCGGAGAGCGTGATCCATTCGATGGTAGAATTTGATGATTCTGCAGTGATTGGTCAGTTGGGAACACCGGATATGCGTCTTCCGATCCAGTACGCTCTTTTTTATCCGGATCGTAAACCGTTACATGGTGAATGGCTGGATCTGTTTGCCCTTGGCACCCTTCACTTTGAAAAGCCGGATCTGGAAGTCTTTCGCGGGCTTAAGCTGGCCTACGAGGCATTGGAGACGGGCGGTTCCATGACAACAGTGTTTAATGCGGCAAATGAACGGGCTGTTGCAAAATTTTTAGACAGAAAGATTCAATTTCTGGATATACCGGAAATAATAGGGGAAGCTATGGAAAAACACACTGCAATAACATCTCCGTCTCTGGAACAGATTCTGGATACAGAGGCGGCAACTTATGAATTTATTGAAAGCAGGTGGTAATTTGGGTATTATCATTGCACTGATCGTCTTCAGTGTTATTATCATATTCCATGAATTTGGACATTTTCTTCTGGCAAAGAAAAATGGGATCGGTGTGACCGAGTTTGCACTTGGCATGGGGCCTACGATCTTTGGTGTAAAACGGGGAGAGACAACATATTGTCTGAAAGCACTGCCGATCGGCGGACTTTGTGCCATGGTGGGTGAAGATTCGGATGAAGTCGGAGAGAACTCTTTTAATTCCAAAAGTGTATGGCAGAGGATGTCGGTTGTGGCTGCAGGGCCGATTTTTAATTTTATTATGGCATTTGTATTTGCACTGATTCTGGTGGCGGTTGTCGGTTATGATACACCTGTGATATCGAAGGTTGAGGAAAACGGACCTGCATGGGAAGCCGGTATCCGCGAAGGCGATGTGATCCACAGTCTGAACGGTCACAGAATCTATATGTACAAGGAATTTCGTACAGAGGTTTTAATGGATAATTCCGGGGAACCATTAACGCTTGAACTGGAAAGAGACGGAGAACTATATTCAACCGTCGTCACACCGGCATTAAGTGACAACGGAACATATATGATTCAGATATACGGAGGGGCATATGAGAAGACCGGCTTTTTTGAAACCCTCAAGTATGGCGCTCTGGAAGTCCGGTACTGGATCACAACGACAGCAAAAAGTCTTGTCCAGCTTGTATCCGGAAGGGTATCCGTTAACGATCTTTCCGGTCCGGTGGGAATTGTTACAATGATCGATGACACTTATAATGAGGCAAAAAGTTATGGATGGCTGGATGTTTTCCTGAATATGATAAATATAAGTATTCTTCTGAGTGCCAATCTCGGGGTCATGAATCTGCTGCCTCTGCCGGCACTGGATGGCGGACGTCTTGTTTTTCTTATTGTGGAAGCTATACGCGGAAAACCGGTTCCTCCTGAAAAAGAAGGATGGGTGCACACAGCCGGGCTGGTCCTTTTAATGGTCCTTATGGTCTTTATTCTTTACAATGATATACAAAAAATACTGCTGTAAAGGAGGCAGAAAGTATGTTGCGTCAAAATACAAAAGTTGTTTCTATCGGAGGGCATTGTATCGGAGGAAAATATCCGATTGCCATTCAGTCTATGTGTAATACAAAAACAGAAGATGTGAAAGCTACGGTGGCACAGATTCTTGCCCTGGAGAAAGCCGGATGCGAGATCATTCGTGTGGCGGTACCGACGATGGAAGCGGCAGAAGCTATAAAAGAGATAAAAAAACAGATCCATATACCTTTAGTCGGCGATATTCATTTTGATTATCGGCTGGCAATTGAAGCTATGAAAAACGGTGTGGATAAAATACGTATTAATCCGGGAAATATCGGCGGCGAGGATCGGGTAAAAGCGGTCGTGGACATGGCAAAAGCATGCCATGTGCCGATCCGTGTCGGTGTCAACAGCGGCTCTCTGGAAAAGCCGATCATTGAAAAATACGGACATGTGACAGCGGAAGGCATTGTAGAAAGCGCGATGGATAAGGTGCGTATGATCGAAGCTTTTGATTATGACGAGATCGTTATCAGCATTAAGTCTTCGGATGTTATGATGTGCATTAAAGCGCATGAGCGTATTGCAGCGCAGACTCAGTATCCGCTTCATGTGGGAATTACCGAATCCGGAACGCTGATCTCGGGAAATATTAAATCCTCAGTGGGACTTGGAATTATTCTCTATGAAGGCATTGGCAATACGATTCGTGTTTCTTTGACAGGTGATCCGGTGGAGGAGATCAAATCTGCCAAACTGATCTTAAAGACTTTGGGGCTTAGAAAGGGCGGCATAGAAGTTGTTTCCTGTCCGACATGCGGAAGAACTCAGATCGATCTTATTGGTCTGGCGAATCAGGTGGAAAATATGGTTCAGGGTTATGACCTTGATCTGAAAGTTGCTGTTATGGGTTGTGTTGTGAACGGCCCGGGAGAGGCAAAAGAGGCAGATCTGGGGATTGCCGGAGGAAAGGGTGAAGGCCTCCTCATTAAAAAGGGTGAGATCATCAAAAAAGTGCCGGAAGGAGAACTTCTGGGTGTACTGAAAGATGCATTGGATCATTGGGGTGAATAATTCATGGCAGTTTCTTTTTTTGAAGTATTTCCCGTTTTAAAATTGAATAAGGGGCTGGCAGACCTGCTTGAAGAAGCCGTTGTGGAGAAGATTACTTCCAGTCAGATAAAAAAACGTATAAGGGTTTATGTGAAAAGCTGTCGTCTTTTAACCTATGATCAGATCAGACATATCGAATATCAGATTGAAAACCAGCTTTTTGAAAATACAGGAGTCTGCGTGGATGTTATTGATCGATATGAGTTGTCCGGACAATATACGCCGGAACGGCTGATGACCATTTATTTTGACAGCTTTGAGGCGGAACTTAAGGATTACAGTGATCTGGAGGCCAATATTTTTCACAAAGCGAAAAAAGAATTTTCTGATCCGAATCGGATGACCCTCACTGTGGAGGATAATTTTATAACGGCTGCCAGGATTGAGGGTATACGGGACAGACTGATCCGTATCTTTCAGGATCGTTTTGGATTTTTTGTGGATATTTCCATTGTCTATGAAGAAAAGCAGAAGAGCCGTCAGGCTGAATATGCGGAGGAGACTTTCCAGAGGGAAGTGGATACCATTGTTCAGAATTATGCAGAGGCAGAGGCGGCGATTAAAGAGAAGCAGGCGAAGATCGAAGAGCAGAAACCGGCAAAAGATTTCAAGAAAGAAAATACCTACATAAAGAAAAAACTGGTCGATCCGGATATTTTTTATGGACGTCCTTTTGAAGGGGATGAGATGCCGATTGCGGAGATCACGGATGAGATCGGTGAAGTCATTGTCCGGGGTAAGATCATTCAGGTGGAAACACGGGAGATCCGTAATGAGAAGACAATCATCATGTTTGCCGTGACAGACTTTACAGATACGATCATGGCAAAGGTATTTACCAAAAATGAATTTTTGCCGGATCTTTTAGCCAATCTGAAAAAAGATACCTTTATCCGCATGAAAGCTATGGCGGTTATGGATAAATTTGATCATGGCGTTGCGTTGAACTCGGTTATGGGAATCAAAAAAATTCCGGATTTTACAGAAAAGCGAATGGACTTGAGTCCTGTCAAAAGGGTGGAGCTCCATGCTCACACCACAATGAGCGATATGGACAGTGTGGCAGATTGCAAAAAGATGCTTAAAACCGCCATGTCCTGGGGACATAAGGCCATGGCGATTACCGATCACGGTGTTGTGCAGGCTTTTACAGATGCGAATCACTGTGTGGAAGGCACAGATTTTAAGCCGATTTACGGTGTGGAAGGCTATCTGGTCGATGATCTTAAGCCGATTGTATTTGATTCGGAAAATCAGGATCTTGACAGTCGATTTGTTGTATTTGATATTGAGACAACAGGTTTTAGTGCGGTCAATGACCGCATTATTGAGATCGGTGCTGTAAAGGTTGAAGGTGGCCGGATTGTGGATAGATACAGTACATTTGTTAATCCGGAACGCCCGATACCCTTTGAAATTGAAAAGTTGACAGGAATTCACGACGGTATGGTGGAGGATGCAGAGGTTATTGAAGATGTCCTTCCAAAGTTTATGGAATTTTGTCAGGACTGTATTATGGTGGCTCACAATGCAGAATTTGATATGAGTTTTATACGGGAAAATTGCCGCAGACAGGGAATTGAACGGAAATTTACCGTTGTGGATACCTTAGCTATGGCCAGAAGCATGCTTCCCGACCTGAAAAATTATAAACTGGATACAGTTGTTGAGGCTGTGGGCGGCAGCCTTGAGAATCATCATCGTGCAGTGGAGGATGCGGAATCTACGGCGGATATTTTTGTGAAATTTGTTGCCCGGTTAAAAAATATGGGTGTGACGGATCTGGATACATTAAACAGCATGAGCCAGATGTCTAACAATGCCATCAAAAAGTTAAAGACCTATCATGTCATTATTCTTGCCCAGAATGATGTGGGAAGAATCAATTTATACCGTCTTGTGTCCTGGTCTCATCTGGATTATTATGCCCGCAGACCGAGAATACCAAAAAGTCTTTTACAAAAATACCGTGAAGGTCTGATCATTGGTTCCGCCTGTGAAGCGGGGGAATTATATCAGGCTGTTTTGAATGGCCGTCCGGAGGATGAGATTGCACGTATAGTGAATTTCTATGATTATCTTGAAATCCAGCCGATCGGAAACAATCTGTTTATGATCGAGAGTGAAAAAATACCTCAGATACAGTCAAGGGAAGATCTGATGGAAATGAACCGGAAGATCGTACGGCTGGGAGAACAGTTTCACAAACCGGTATGTGCCACCTGTGACGTTCATTTCCTTAATCCGGAGGATGAAGTTTACCGCAGGATCATTATGACGGGAAAAGGATTTGATGATGCGGATCGTCAGCCGCCGATTTATTTCCGTACGACAGAAGAGATGATGGAGGAATTCATGTATCTTGGTGCCCAGAAAGCGGAGGAAGTTGTTATTACAAATACCAATTATATAGCAGATCAGATTGAAAAAATTTCTCCGGTCCGTCCGGACAAGTGTCCGCCGGTCATTCCGGATTCGGATAAGACACTGCGAACGATCTGTTATGATAAAGCCCATGCTTTATATGGGGAAAATCTGCCGGAGGTTGTCGTGGAGCGGTTGGAACGAGAATTAAATTCCATCATCGGCAATGGTTTTGCGGTTATGTATATTATTGCGCAGAAGTTAGTGTGGAAATCGGTGGCCGACGGATATCTTGTTGGTTCTCGTGGTTCTGTCGGGTCTTCCTTTGCGGCCTTTACGGCAGGTATTACGGAAGTTAATTCACTTCCGGCACATTATCTTTGTCCAAATTGCAAATATGTGGATTTTGATTCAGATTATGTTAAAAGCTTTTCGGGAAGATCCGGATGTGACATGGAAGACAGAAACTGCCCGGTATGCGGTCAGCCCCTTTCAAAAGAAGGGCACGATATTCCATTTGAAACATTCCTTGGATTCAAAGGTGACAAAGAGCCGGATATCGACCTTAATTTCTCGGGGGAATATCAGAGTAAGGCTCATGATTATACGGAAGTTATTTTCGGAAAGGGACAGACATTCCGTGCGGGAACCATTGGTACGCTGGCAGAAAAGACGGCTTACGGTTATGCGAGAGGTTATTTTGAAGATCATCATGTGGAAAAGCGAAGCTGCGAACTGACCCGTCTGGCATCCGGCTGTGTCGGGGTGCGCAGGACGACCGGACAGCATCCGGGAGGTATTATCGTCGTTCCTTTAGGTGAGGAGATTTATTCTTTCACACCGGTTCAGCATCCTGCGAACGACCAGACAACACGTACAATAACCACCCACTTTGATTATCATTCCATTGACCATAACTTATTGAAGTTAGATATTCTTGGTCATGATGATCCGACCATGATTCGAATGCTTCAGGATATTACAGGCGTGGATCCAACATCGATTCGACTGGATGATCCGGAAGTTTTGTCTCTTTTTCATGGGCTTGAAGCACTGCATATTAAACCGGAAGATATTGGCGGCATAGACCTTGGTTCCCTTGGAATTCCTGAATTCGGAACAGATTTTGTTATGCAGATGCTTCGGGATACAAAGCCGAAGGCTTTTTCAGATCTTGTCCGTATTTCAGGACTGTCTCATGGAACGGATGTGTGGCTGAATAATGCCCAGACGTTGATCAAAGAAGGTAAAGCGGAGATTTCCACAGCAATCTGTACACGAGATGACATCATGATCTATCTGATCAATAAAGGTGTAGAGTCAGAACAGTCCTTTAAGATTATGGAAAGTGTACGTAAGGGAAAGGGTCTGACCCCTGCATGGGAAAAGGTCATGAAAGAGCATGATGTGCCGGACTGGTATATATGGTCCTGCAAGAAAATCAAGTATATGTTCCCTAAAGCCCATGCGGTGGCCTATGTTATGATGGGAATTCGAATTGCCTGGTTTAAGATTCATCATCCGCTGGCCTACTATGCTGCTTTTTTTACGATTCGCGCGACAGCTTTCGATTATGAGTTGATGTGTCAGGGAAAGGAAAATCTGGAGAAGCACCTGAAGCTCTATAAATCAAATCCGAATCTGACAGCAAAGGAAAAAGATACGGTCAGAGATATGAAAATTGTTCAGGAATTTTATGCGAGAGGATTTGAGTTTTTGCCGATTGATCTGTATAAGTCCGAAGCTGTTAAATTTACGATCGTGGACGGAAAACTGCTGCCGCCATTTTCATCGATTGACGGAATGGGTGGCATTGCTGCGGAAGCTTTGTATCTGGCAGCCAAAGGGGAACCTTTTATGTCAAAGGATGATATTGCCCAGAGAGCAAAGGTCAGCAGAAGTACATTGGATGTTATGGGAGAACTCGGACTGCTTGGCGATCTGCCTGAAAGTAATCAGCTTTCCATTTTTGATTTAAAGATAGGATAAAAAACAGGAGGGGAAATGTACTATTTTATAATAAATCCAAAGGCACAGTCGGGAAGGGGCGCGGCTGTCTGGAAAAAGATCCGGCGCGTCCTGAAGAAAAAACATATTGCCTATGAAGTTTTATTTACGGAGAAAACTGGTCATGCATCCGAACTTGTTCGAAAAGCAGCACAAAAAGGTGATGAAAATAAAACAGTCGTTGTTATGGGCGGTGACGGGACGATCAGTGAGGCGATGGATGGCCTGTGGGATCGTCCGGATGTTACGTTTGCCTATATTCCTATCGGTTCCGGAAATGATTTTGCAAGGACTCTGGGAATTTCTTCATCCTGGCGAAAGGCTTTGAAAGGGATATTAAATAAGGAACACGAGATCATGCTTCATCCCGGCAGGCTGGAGATCAATGGTGAAGTCCATCATTTTGGCGGAAGTATGGGTATCGGGTTCGACGCGGCTGTCTGTTATGATGTGGAGAATCTCAGATTCAAATCTGTTTTTAATCGGCTTGGATTGGGGCGTTTCACATATCTTGGAGTTGCACTTAAACTGCTTATTACAAGCTTATGTGACCCGATGAAGATCCGTTTGGATGGAAAAGATGTTCATTCCTTTTCAAAAGTCCTTTTTTTGTGTGCCTTAAAAGGAAAATATGAAGGCGGCGGTTTTATGTTTACACCGCAGGCGCGTATGGACGATCCTTATCTTCATATATGCGTTGCTCATGGAATTCCTGTTTTGAAGCGATTTTTTCTCCTTCCAAAATGTCTGAAGGGAAAACATGTGGGTTCACCGGGAGTGAGCATTTATAGGTGCCGGAAGATCGAAATTCTTTCATCACGTCCGAAGTTTCTTCATGTTGACGGAGAATTGGTCGGGCCGGCCCAAAAAGCGGTGGTCCGGCTTGAAGAAACGAAGATTCGGATGGTATATTGAAAAGGACTTGCATTTTAAAAGAATTGGTGATATAGTAATTAAGATAACAGATTATGATGAAACTAGAAGAGTGGGCGTGAGTCCACTCTTTGTACGTGTTTGAGAGTATTTTTCAAGGAGGAAGTGCTGTGGCAAAGAAAGATTATGAGAGCAAAACAGAAACATTGATTCAGCCGTTAATTGATGCGAATCATTTCGAACTGGTGGATGTGGAATGGGTCAAAGAAGGCGCAAACTGGTATTTACGAGTGTTTATCGATAAAGAGGGCGGCATTACTGTGGATGATTGCGAGCTTGTCAGCCGGGCTTTTGAGGAGATACTCGATAAGGAAGACTATATTTCGGAAAATTATATTTTTGAAGTCAGTTCTCCGGGACTGGATCGTCCATTAAAAAAGGAAAAAGATTTTGCAAGAAGCATCGGAAAAGATGTGGAGATCAAATTATATAAGGCATTAAATAAAGAAAAAGAATTTGTCGGCGTGTTAACAGCGTATGATCCGGAGACGATTACCATAACGCTTGATGATGAATCGACAATGGTATTTAATCGGTCCGATGTGGCTTTGATTCGTCTGGCATTTTTCATGTAGCGTCAGTCATACAGAAACCTTTTTACGAAGAGAAGAATAGGAGGAATAAAAATAATGAATAACGGACACGAATTAATTGAAGCTTTAAATCAAATTGAAAAAGAAAAAGGAATCAGTAAGGATATTTTACTTGAAGCTATGGAGAATTCCCTGGTGGCTGCCTGTAAAAATGAGTATGGTAAAGCAGATAATATTCGCGTAAATATTGACCGTGAGACAGGAAATGTTGTTGTCTATGCTGAAAAAGAAGTTGTAGAGGAAGTGGAAGATCCTGTTCTTCAGATCAGCCTTGCCAATGCACGTTTAAATGATATTAAATGTGATCTGGGTGACATTGTTCATGTGGAAGTAACACCGAGAAACTTCGGACGTATTGCCGCTCAGAAAGCAAAACAGGTCGTTGTTCAGAAGATTCGTGAGGAAGAACGTAAATCTTTATACCAGCAGTATTTTGACAAAGAAAAGGATATTGTGACAGGTATCGTTCAGCGTTATTCAGGACGTAATATCAGTATTAATCTCGGAAAAGTGGATACAGTTCTTACAGAGGCAGAGCAGGTGAAAACAGAACATTTTGAGCCGACAGAACGTATCAAGCTTTATGTTGTGGAAGTTAAGGACACAACAAAAGGACCAAAGATTACCGTTTCCAGAACCCATCCGGAACTGGTCAAACGTTTATTTGAATATGAAGTAACAGAAATCTATGCAGGTATTGTTGAAATCTGCAGCATTGCAAGAGAGGCCGGATCCAGAACAAAGATCGCTGTTCGTTCTACAAATCCGGAAGTGGATCCTGTCGGTGCCTGTGTCGGTGTGAACGGTTCCCGTGTCGGTGCCGTTGTCGATGAGCTTCGAGGAGAGAAGATTGATATCGTAAACTGGAGCGAAGATCCGGCAGCTTTCATTGAAAATGCGTTAAGTCCTGCAAAAGTTGTGTCTGTAAAAGCGAATGCGGAAGAAAAGACAGCATCGGTCATTGTTCCGGATTATCAGCTGTCACTGGCTATCGGTAAAGAGGGTCAGAATGCCAGACTTGCTGCCCGTCTGACAGGTTATAAGATTGACATTAAGAGTGAGTCCCAGGCTTATGATGAGGCTGAGGCAGAAGAAGTTGTTGAAGATGAAATTATGCCGGAAGATCTGGCAGAAGATATGGAAATCCAGGATGTGGAAGAATAATGGTGACAAAGAAAGTTCCTATGCGGCAGTGTACAGGCTGCCGGGAGATGAAGTCTAAAAGAGAAATGATTCGGGTGATCCGAACAGCGGAAAATGAAATCTGCATCGATGCTACCGGACGTAAGAACGGTCGGGGAGCTTATATTTGCCCGAGTATGCAGTGCCTGAAACAGGCAATAAAAAGCAGAGGACTTGAGCGTTCTTTAAAGACCGCCATACCTGATCTTGTGTATCAGCAGTTAGAAGAGGAGATGAGCCAAATTGACAAATGATAAAGTTTTAGCTTACCTCGGATTGGCAACCAGAGCCGGAAAGATACAAAGCGGTGAGTTTTCCACAGAGAAATCTGTCAAAGCCGGCAAAGCGGCCATGGTCATTGTGGCAGAAGATGCCTCAAATAATACAAAAAAGAAGTTTACAAATATGTGTACCTTTTATAAAGTGCCTATTTATATTTATGGTACGAAAGAGACATTGGGAGCTTCCATTGGTAGAGAGCTTCGGGCCTCTTTGGCATTGGAAGATACTGGTTTTTGTAACGCCATAAAGAAACAGATTGATTCAGAACGTATATAGACGGAGGTAGGTATATGTCAAAAATAAGAGTACATGAATTAGCAAAAGAATTAAATAAAAGCAGCAAAGATATCATTTATGCATTAAAGGGTCATGGTGTGCTTGTGGAGAGTCATATGAGTACAGTCAGCGATGACAGTGCGGAAAAGATCCGTAAATATTTTACAGCGGCACCTGTAAAAAAACAGGAAGCACCAA
>JAEDDO010000033.1 GCA_016298055.1 Frisingicoccus sp. | reverse complement strand
TCGATATAATCTTTCAAGGTTAATCCCCCGAAAATGCTGTTTTTACAGTGTATGCTGCCATGCAAAGCAATATGAGATATCTAAAGATCATTCCAGCAGCTCAAACTCATTTTTCCTGAACCGGATGATCCCCTCCTGCTGCATAAGACTTAATTCATGGGACAACGCACTCCGATTGACGCACAAAAAAGAGGCCAGTTCATCCCTTGAAAAGGGAATTTTAATCTTTCTGCTCCCCCTTTTATCTGCCTGCATGGTCAGATAAGTCATGATCCGCTCCCTGAGCCCCTTCTGAGCAAGAATGGCCAAACGGTATTCTTTTTTTATATTATCATGTGAAATCATGATTAGAAGCTTGTTCAATATATCCAGACGATAGGATTCATCCAGGGTACCCTGTCTAAATAAAAAATCAGAAGGAATAAACAACACTTTTGACGGAACAGAAGCCATGGCATAATAAGGCGATATTTTTGTTCGTGTGCAGATCAGATCTATTCCGATGACCTGATGCGGTCCGAGCACATTCATCAGGCTTGTTTCCCCATTTGAATATATATGAAGTATATGAACCTTTCCGGAAATAATAATCCCAAAGTAATCCACATAATCCTGATACATGATCATATATTTCCCCTTCGAAATATCCTGAACATGCGCCATCGGCAAAATATCCCGCTGAATGACCGCAAGAGGGAGATTCATAAATAATCTGCATTTCTTAATCGCTTCCGCATACATTTCCATCGAATCACATCCTTTTTTCTAAATTATATCAGCAAAAAGTTGTCCGGACAACTTACATTTATCCCATATTGTTTTATAGTAACGGATAGAAGATGTTTTGGAGGTAGGATTATGAAAAAAGCACTTTTTATGTTGATGTCATTATGCATGACGCTCGGTCTTATAACCGGCTGTAATAATAAGAAGGCGGATTCCGCTGAAAATTCAGAACTGATCGTATTTGCGGCCGCATCCATGACAGAAACACTCACGGAACTTGGAAACACTTATATGGCTGACCATCCGGAAGTAAATATTCAATTTAATTTTGATTCTTCCGGAACTTTAAAAACTCAGATTGAAGAAGGTGCCGACTGTGATATTTTTATCTCTGCCGGTCAGAAACAGATGAACCAGCTGGATATCTCGGCAGATGCTGAAATTAACACAGACGGTCTCGATTTTGTTCTGGAAGATACCCGTTTCAATATTCTTGAAAACAAAGTCGCTCTGGCTGTTCCTGAAGGCAATCCTGCAAATATTCAATCCTATGATGACCTGAAAAAAGGATTAACTGATGGAACAATCATGCTTGCGATGGGAAATTCAGATGTGCCTGTAGGCCAGTATACTCAGAAGATTCTTGACTATTTCGGACTGGATGAAGAAGCTCTTGCCGCTTCCGGATGTATTACCTACGGTTCAAATGTTAAAGAAGTGACCTCTCAGGTATCGGAAGCTGCTGTTGACTGCGGAATTATTTATGCTACAGACGCTTATTCCGCCGGACTTACGATTGTTGATACTGCAACAGCAGAAATGTGCGGTCAGGTCATTTACCCTGCTGCTGTCATTAAAACTTCTAAAAATCCGGATGCAGCCCGTGCTTTTCTGGATTATCTGACAAGCAGCGATGCCGATGCTGTTTTTGAATCTGTCGGTTTTACACCGATCAAATAAGGAAGGATTTTATGGATTGGTTTCCTCTGTTTAATTCACTTCGTATTGCGCTGTTAAGCAGTCTGATTACATTTTTTATCGGGCTGCTCTCAGCCTATTATATTTCAAAAGCTCCCCGCTTTGTCAAAGGTGTACTGGACGTCATTTTTACGCTGCCTCTTGTTTTACCTCCCACCGTCGTAGGTTACCTTCTGCTGCGTGTGCTCGGTCCAAAACGTATGATCGGCGCCTGGTTTTTAGAAAACTTTGGCATTAAACTTACAATGACCTGGTGGTCAGCCATTTTCGCCACCACCGTTGTTATTTTCCCTCTCATGTACCGCACGGCCCGGGGAGCCTTCGAATCCTTTGACGAGACACTTGCTTACTCGGCCCAGACCCTTGGCCTGTCAAATACTTATATTTTCTGGAAAATACGGATGCCCTGCTGCAGACAGGGCATACTTGCCGGAACCGTTCTCGCTTTTGCCCGCGCCCTCGGAGAATACGGTGCAACAAGCATGATCGCCGGGTATACCCCCGGACACACGGCAACCATATCCACTACGGTTTATCAGCTGTGGCGTACCAATAATGATGCTCTGGCCTTCAAATGGGTACTTGTTAATCTTGCTATATCCTTTGTTGTTTTACTTGCTATAAACATGCTGGAAAAGAAAAATCAAAGGCTTACAAAGGAAGGATGATCATCATGTCACTCTATGTGGATATTGAAAAAAAACTTGGAAATTTTCATTTGAACGTAAAATTTAAAGCTAAAGATGAGACCCTGGCACTGCTCGGTGCTTCCGGCTGCGGAAAAAGTATGACACTGAAATGTATAGCGGGAATCGAAAAACCGGACACAGGAAAGATCGTATTGAACGAACGTACATTATTTGACTCAAAGGAAGAGATCAATCTTACGCCTCAGCAGCGAAATATCGGTTTTATGTTCCAAAATTATGCTTTATTTCCAAATATGACTGTATTTGAAAATATTAAAGCCGGTACTGTCCGGGAAAAGGACAAGAAAAACAGAAAAGCCCGGACATATGATGCGATTGAAAGATTCCACCTTTCCGGTCTTGAAAATCATTATCCTTCCCAGCTTTCCGGCGGACAGCAGCAGCGTGTGGCTCTTGCCCGCATTCTTGTTTCAAACCCTGAGATCCTCCTTCTGGATGAACCCTTTTCTGCTCTTGACAGCCATCTGCGTTTCCAGCTTGAACAGGAAATCCGCAATGTTATCCGGGATTTTGGAAAAACGGTTATTCTCGTGTCTCACAACAGGGATGAAATTTTTCGCATGACGGACTCGATCGCCATTATCCATAACGGACACGTGGAAACCTCCGGTTCAAAAGAACAGATTTTTACCACACCGAAAACCCCGTATTCGGCGGCTCTCGTCGGCTATAAAAATATTTCGAAAATCGAAAAAATCGATGATACCCATATCTATGCGTCTGATTGGGGAGTTACTCTGGAATTACCTCAGATTCCCCAGGATATGCACCATGTTGCCATTAAAATGTCCGATATCACCACCGAACTTTCGGATAATATATCCGACTTCAGAGTGATAGAGGAAGTTGAAAATTCCTTTTCTTACACCCTCTCACTCCTTCCCGATCAAGCCGGGATATCCTCACCGATTTTCTGGGAAACGGATAAAAAAACATGGGAACACATACGAAATGAATCTGTAAAACTCAGTTTACCTTCATCGAAACTTTTACCCTTATCCTGAAAAACCGATGGCAGCGACGAATATCCGTCGAAACCATCGGTTCATTTTTATAATAAATCATCCATGGAAAATTTACTCATAAGTGATTCTAAATCACCAAGTTCATCATCTTCACCAAATCCAAGGAAGGACTCCAGTGCCTGGATCTCATTAACAGCCGCTTCCACATTCGTCATTCTGCGCATCAGTAATGCTCCCTCACCGGAAAGCTTTGGCTCCTCAGTGTGAAGTACAAAAGATGGTCCCTGATATTCCGGATTCACCTGTGACGGATCATTTGCAAACTGAATAATATCCGGATCAACCTTTGTCATCAGGTAAGATGCACGAACAATTCTATATTCATATGGCATATCCATCATCTCATCGTGCTCTTTTGCCCACTCGATCAGCCTTCCCCAATATTCAATTGGATAATAACAAAACTCATTGATCATATCCGGATCCAGCGATTTTTTTATAAATTCTTCTCTTGGTGCTTCATTCTCCCATAACTGAACCCATTCATTAAAGCATTCCAATGCTTTCTCATCCACTTCATCACGATCAATGTCTGTGTCCATTAACTCTCTCCAATTCATAATTCATCCTCCTGTCTCATCAAATAATCATTGAGCCTATTATACCTTTAGAAAAAGTGCATTTCAAGACATGAAGGTTTAAAAAAATAGGTTTCCATCCTGCAATTGTTTATGGTATACTATATTTCACACATTATATTTATTGGAGGTGCTTTATGAAAAAATTCATTCAGGAATTTAAAGCCTTTGCTCTTCGCGGTAACGTGATGGATATGGCCATCGGTGTTATTATCGGTGGTGCTTTCTCCGGAATCGTAACGTCTTTAACAGAGAACTTCATCAACCCTATTATCAATTTTGTTACCGGACAGGCTACATATACTGCAGCAGATATCGGTCAGTTTGCTACAAACTTTGGTAGTGCCGTTGTTAATTTCATCATTCTCGCTTTCATCCTGTTCTGTCTCATCAAGACCATGAATAAGCTTATGTCCATCGGACATAAAGAAGAAGCACCGGCAGCGCCTACAACAAAGACCTGCCCGTTCTGCAAAAGTGAGATTGCTATTGAAGCAACCCGCTGTCCTCACTGTACTTCTGTTCTTCCGGAAGAAGAAAAAGAAGCATAGTATAAAATCAGAGACCTTTGCACATAGATATATGTACTCGGGTCTCTTATTTTTATCTGATCTTTAACGGAACATTAACACTTAAAGGATTGATCAAAATACCAACCGCCTCCGGAGGTAAATTTTCTCTGATCTTTTCAGCCTTGATCATACCTGTCCCAAATTTTTCTTTCGCATTCACCATCTGGAATTTTCTAAATTCCTGAATGTCTGTGAATACCGGAAGAAAAACATGTCCCTCTTTATTCTTCATAATGACAATGCCCTTGTCCTCACGCATAGCAATGATCAGCGTGGCCTCACTATAATGGGTCATCATCTCTTCCTGAAGTTCTTTTAAAGTGTCTGTCAACTCTTTATGCTGCTTTCTGCGCAGTTCCTGCATAAAGTATAAAGCAGTCAGATGGAGCGGACGATTTTCAATCCGGATGACGCCATCCGGAAGTTTCTGGTCTTCCGGCTTTTTCACAAGTTCTTCCAGCTGTATCTTTATTTCATTTTCCGTACCGCAATTGACAAACATACAGTTTACGCCCATCGGGTATAAACCGGAATAAAATGCAAGAAAGTTTTTATTTTCAATTTTTATAACCTGAACAGGCTGAGCTTCTTCATTGAGTTTTTTCGCTTCCCGGTCTGCATCGTCCTTTTCAAAAAATATAAAGACTTCGTCGTCATAAGTTTCCGGATCACAAAGCACAAAGGGCATGCGTGTACATCCGGACAAAATAACATAAATATTTTCCCGCACTCTTAGTTGCTGTAATACTGTATTTTTGTCTGTATTCATCTTTTTTTACCTCTTCTAAGTTACCTGTTATCAGATTTTATTTCTAAGTTGTTCTAAAATGTCAAAAATATTACCCATATTCTGTTTTACAAGACGTTTCTGTATCTCGTATAACTGACGGTATTTTTCTGTATTTGCCGCTTCCGGAACATAGTTCTTCTTTATTTCAAGATAGCCTTCCAGCCTTTCTCTGATATCCTCAACCTCATTGACTGCATAAGCGCCAAATAAACAGTTAGTCACCACGGCTCCCCCTGCATTTTTCAAAGTGATGACTTTACTTCCAAGCATATCTGACTTCATCTGATTCCATAAGTCATCCCGGCTTCCGCCTTCAGTGATAGCTACACGGCTTAAATCCGCACCGGCTTCCCGGTAGATATCTGTAATCTCCATGTAATCATAACCAATGGCCTCAAGAACCGCACGCCATAAAACAGACTGATCTGTATCCAGCGTCATATTTAAGAAGCATCCGCTGGCATTGGCAATCTCGCCCATGCCTCCGGTAAGATATGGAAGGAATAAAACCCCATTGGAACCCACAGGAACTTTGGATGCCGCTTCGCTCAGCTGCTGATAATAATCTCCATCCGCTTCCTGATGGCAGACATTGTCCTTAAACCAGCGAAGTGCAAGACCTCCGGTCCGGATAAATCCCCAATAAAAATAGGTATTTGGAAGTGTTCCGCTGTTAAAAATCAATCCGCTTCCCTTTCGGCTCAGTCCCGGCACAATACCGTCCGTTGAAACACAAAACATGGAACATGTGCCTGCCACATCGACAGCATGACCAGCTTCAAGAATACCGCTGCCGATCATGGACTGCATCGTATCCCCTGCACCGGCACAGACAGGAATACCTTCCGGAAGTCCTGTCTTTTCCGCCATAGCTTCTGTCAGATGACCAACGATATCCCATGGTTTTAATATACGAGGCATATATCCCGGATCAATGCCTAAAATATCCAATTGCTCTTTGGACCATTCTTTTTTATAAACATCGTATCCAAGTCCCCAGCCCGACATAGCGCCCCAGTCAATAAACATATCTTTTGCACTGAGCCCTGCAAGATGGGCCAGTACATAGGGCGCATTGTGAATAAATTTGGCACCCTTCTCTTTAAATTCCTGGCTGTTTTCCAAAAACCACCGGGCAAACATGGCAGGAAACATACAATTGGCCTCTGCATTTCCTGTTTCTTTTCCCCAAATATCCAGATTCATCTCATTTATTTTCCTTACATCCGCTTCCGTACGAGAATCCAGATAATTGATATATGGTGTAATGGCATTGCCATCTGCATCAACACCGGCAATACCGCATATAATACCATCGCCCATAATAGACTGAATATTCTCAACACAAAGTCCCTTATCCTTCATCTGATCTGCGCAGGATTTAAGGCACTGAAGGGTCAGATTCAAATATTCATCCACATCCATCTCCACCCATCCCGGATTCGGATAATATAAAGTGGTTGGAAGGCTTGCTGATGCCACACATTCCATGGCTTCATTACAGATAACAACTTTAACACTCTGAGTACCGGCATCAAAACCAGCATAATACTTTTCTGATGTCATTCTTTTTCCTCGATTCTAAAAATTTTTTTCACATATATCTTCAAGACAACATTTGTCACAATAGGGTTTGGTTCGTGCTGTACATACATCTCTTCCATGGAAAACCAGTCTGTGGCAGAAATCACTGCCCTCCTCTGGAGGAACCAGTTTCCATAATGCCATCTCGACTTTCTTCGGCTCTTTAATACCCTCTACAATGCCGATACGATTGACAAGACGTATACAATGTGTATCTGTTACTATGGCAGGTTCCCCAAAGACATCGCCCATGATCAGATTGGCACTTTTTCTTCCCACTCCCGGAAGTTTTAAAATCGCATTAAAATCCTTCGGAATCTTGCCGCCGTACTCGTCTCTTAACATTTTCATGCAGGCATTAATGTCCCTCGCTTTACTTCTCCCGAGACCACATGGGCGCACAATCGCCTCAATATCATCCACGGAAGCTTCTGCCAATGCATTAATATCCGGGTACTTTTCATATAATCCTTCAACGACCACATTGACACGGGCATCTGTACACTGTGCAGCAAGACGGACACTGACAAGAAGTTTCCAGGCCTCATCATAATCCAGCGTGCATCCCGCATCCGGATATTCTTTTTTTAATCGTTCGATGACTTCCAATGTCAATTCTTCTTTTGTCATCCTCTATCTCCTCGTATATCTTCAATAGTTTAAGATATTCCTATGATACCATAAATCTTTTTCCATGTAACTTTAATTGTCCTCATTTTCTAAAAAATCTTTCATTTTTTTCAACTGGCTGAGGGCATCTTTTCTTCCCATATCATACACCATTCTCAGTTTCTCCGGATCTTTTTCCGTCCGTCCGATCGGTATTTTGCTGCTTGGCTGTATAACAAATACTTTGCCCTGTCTTTCCAGTTTTCTGACTTTTGAAATCGAAGCATTATATTTTAAATGTCTTTGTTCCATAGCTTTTCCGATTGCCGGATATTTTTTCATAAGTGCCCGGATAACCGGTGTAAATTTACTTTTCTTTTTTCTGTAGCCATCATGACGTGTAAGAATTACAATGCTCTTATCATATCCCTGACGCATAAACCAGGACACCGGAATCGAATCGGAAATCCCGCCGTCCAGAAGGTCATACCCGTCTACAGAAACGACTTTCGAGACAA
Organism: Frisingicoccus sp.; assembly: GCA_016298055.1. GTDB lineage: Bacteria > Bacillota > Clostridia > Lachnospirales > Lachnospiraceae > Frisingicoccus. Next base: position 8,223 of record JAEDDO010000033.1, on the reverse strand, counting down.
TCGGCATCGATGCGGATGCCCGCATCCATAAAATGTCATTGGCATCGCCTTTATTGCATAAATGATATATCGGACGGCCGGTATGTACATCGGTGCACACAACATAAAAATCCATAGGATTTTCTTCATAAGCTTTCTGGTCAAAAGGATCCAGTATCTCAGGAATCATATGATAACAAAAGTCAACGCCATATAAGTCCCCTGTCTTGATCAATGTACCGAGACTTGAATATCTGGGATCTCTGCAGTATTTCGTATTGTAGCGAATCACGCGTCCGATCTGCCCGGATTTGTAATTGCATCCGAAAACTGCCCCCGCGGATACCCCGACAGCACCATCCACTTTTATGCCATTCTCCATCATAACATCTAAAACACCTGCGGTGTACATCCCTCTCATGGCACCGCCTTCTAAGACCAGTCCTGTCTTCATGTCTACCACACTCACTTTCCAAATAAAGATTGACTTCATTGACATTCCATGTCAACCGGTTTAAGATAAATAAAAAAAACTAAAACAGAAAGCTGAAAATTTATGAAAGAAAAAAGTAATTTAACTACACTGTGCTATATCGAGCACAATGACTGCTATCTCATGATGCATCGCATCTCTAAAAAAAATGATATTAATCAGGGAAAATGGATCGGTGTCGGCGGCCATTTTGAGGCCAATGAAAGCCCCGAAGACTGTCTGATCCGAGAAGTTCAGGAAGAAACCGGACTTACACTGACACACTACCGTCTCCGCGGTATCATTACCTTCATATCCAACAATTGGGGCTGCGAATATATGCATCTGTACACCGCCGACGGATTTGAAGGTTCTCCGGATCCTGAGCAGATGGCAGCCTGCAATGAAGGTATTTTAAAATGGATCCCAAAATCTGAAATCTATGATCTCAATCTCTGGGAAGGAGACCGGATCTTTTTAAAACTTCTCATGGAAACAGATAACTTCTTTTCCCTGAAACTTGAATATGACGGTGACGATCTCATCCATACTTCATCTCAGATTTATGATTAATTGATCACTCAGATATAAAACCCCTTGGGTACCTGTTTTTGGTATCCCCCAAGGGGTCTTCTTCATTGGTATTCTAATATTTCAGGCATTCTCATCCAGATATTTCTGAATCTTACTCAGCATGATGTCTGCGTCCAGACCATGTACAATACAAGCGTCCGCAAGTGATTCATTGGCAGAAGATGTACATGTGACACAGTGGAGCCCGTTTGACATAAGAAATTCTCCCATTCCTTTATCCATCTTAATAATATGCCCCATCGTCGTTTCCTTTGTAATCTTTCCATCATCGTTCAATGTTTCTGCATTTTTTCCGGATCCTTCTTCAAATATCTCCTCTCTTTTTACTGTGCAAACACAATAGATCGCCAGTGGTATACCAATAACAAGTGCAGCAATGATCACAGCCTGCATGTGTCATCCGTCCTTTCTGTAAATTCTCGTAACTCTATATCTTATAGCTCATCATACCACAGAAAGCATGAAACTGCCATAACCTATTCATGAATTCTTTCTAAATTCTTTATTCCTTCTGTTTTCCAAACAGTTCATAATGGAAAATATACTGCTGCATGATTCCCTGCATTCCTTTATAACGCCGGTTCGGAAATCCCCGTTTATAATGTTTTTCCATCACCTGATTCATATGTGTATCCCTCGGAAAAGCTTCCAGATGGTGCAAAGCAAAAAGACATATACAGTCTGCTACCTTATCTCCCACACCAAAAAGTTTTAACAATTCCGCTTTCGCCTTTTTGTAAGACATGCTGCGGATCTTATCCAGATTCACATTTCCGAATACAACATCCCTCGCTGTACGTACAACATATTTGCTTCGATAGCCGAGATTACAGGCTTTTAAATCATCCTCGCCCAACTGTGCCAATACTTCCGGTTCAGGAAAAGCATAATAGGAAATCCCATCGTCTGTTACACATTCTTTTCCATAAGCCTCACAAATGTTTTGAACACAGCGCCGGATGCGAACAATATTATTCTGCTGAGATATTAAAAAGGTCACGATCATCTCCCACAGATCCTGATGAAGTATCCGGATGCCTGAACCGAACTCTGCGGCATCTGCAAGATAGGTATCTCTCGGATTGATTTTATCGATACACTCACCATAATCCCTTCCCAGGTCAAAATAATCAGACCAGAAATTTTCAAATGTCCTGTCATCACAGTAAAATTCGCAAATTTCTCCCCTCTGAAAAATTTCCAGATATCTGTTTCCCGCAATGACCCGGTATCTGCCATGATCCACGGCCTCCATGCGGAAACACTGACCTGACCGGCAGATCTGCTCTATATTAAAATGTTTTATTTCACGCTTTATCATTCTCGTAGCTCCCGTATTTTGATGTATCATCCGGACACGATTAAACATCAAAAGGCAAAGCCGTTAACGACTTTGCCCCTTCTTTTTTCTATTCGATTATTCTTTACCGTTCCAGCAATATGTACAGAGCTTGCACGGTTCTACACCGATGGCTCTCTCCAGTTCATCCAGACGTGCAAAATCCAAAGATGTGAAATTCAGCTGTCTGCAGATTTCATCTACCATCTTTTTATATTTCTCGCTGTCCGGATCCGCATATTCCTGTATTGTTTCAAGGCTGACATCATCTGTTCCCTCAAAATCACAGATAATACGACGGGAAATTAAATCCATCTCAGATTTAAAACGTGCAAAATTCAAATATTTACATCCGAACATAATCGGAGGACATGCCGGACGAACATGTACTTCTTTAGCTCCCGACTCGTAAAGAAATTCTGTTGTTTCACCAAGCTGTGTACCACGAACAATAGAATCATCAATCAGCAATAATCTCTGATCTTTGATCAGTTCCTGTACAGGAATCAGTTTCATCTTAGCGATCAGATTTCGCTCAACCTGATTCTGAGGCATAAAAGATCTTGGCCATGTTGGTGTGTATTTGATAAACGGACGCGCATATGTCATACCGGATTCATTTGCATATCCAACGGCATGTGCAATACCGGAATCCGGGACACCGGCAACGATGTCCACGCTCACATGATCACGTTTTGCCATCTCTTTACCACAATTATAACGCATGATCTCAACGTTCTTTCCTTCATAAGTTGATGTCGGATATCCATAGTATACCCAGAGGAAAGAACACATACGCATCTCTTCATTTGCTTCTTTCAGAACTTCATAACCGTCACTGTTGATAAATACGATCTCGCCAGGTCCCAAATCTTTAACATGATGGTAGCCAAGATTCATAAATGCAGAAGTCTCAAATGTTACACAGTAAGCATCATCCTTTTTAGCAATGACCACCGGTGTACGTCCCCATCGGTCACGAGAACAGTAGATGCCCTCTTTTGTCATGATCAGAACACTCATGGAGCCTTCAACAACTTCCTGCACATGTGCAAGACCTTCAACAATTGAATCTTTCTGGTTAACTAATGCTGCGATCAGTTCTGTCGCATTGATCTTGCCTGAACTCATCTCCAGAAACTGTGTTGTTCCAAAGGAAAAACATTCTTCTTTCAGTTTTTCAATGTTATTAATTCTTCCAACTGTTGTGATGGCAAAAGAGCCAAGATGAGAGTTCACAAGCAATGGCTGAGGTTCTGTATCCGAAATAGAACCGATACCGATATTTCCCTTAAATCCGTCAATGTCTTTCGAAAACTTTGATCTGAAAGGCGCATTTTCAATATTATGAATCGCTCTCTCAAAACCTTCCTCATTACATACAGCCAGACCACCTCTTCTGGCACCCAGATGGGTGTGGTAATCCACACCAAAATATAAATCTACAACACAATCCTTCTTTGATGCAACGCCAAAGAAACCGCCCATATTAATTTCCTTTCTGTGCACAGCCATTCATGGCTATTTTCATGTTCCAGTACTATCTGTTTAAAATCAAGCTTGTCAATTCAACCGGATCAACAATCACACCGTCTTTATATACGCGCATATTTCCGGAAGCGATTTCATCAATCAGAATAACTTCATCATTGTTGTAACCAAATTCAAATTTAATATCCCATAAATCCAGACCAATTGATTTAAGATCTTCTGCAACGATCTTTGTAATCTTTAATGTCTGTTCTTTCATACTTTCGAACATCTCTTTCGACATGATTCCGAGAGCAGCCAAGCCTTCGCTTGTTACTAATGGATCCCCTTTAGCATCATTTTTGAAAGTACATTCAACATATCCGCCTTCAAGCACTGTGCCGTCTGCGATATATTCTTCATAACGACGGATAAAGCTTCCTGTTGCAACTAAACGACAGATAACTTCCAATCCATGTCCGAATACTTTTGCCGGTAAAACTTCCATTGTTGCTTCTTCCACGTTAGCACTGACATAATGTGTCTTGATACCTGCTTTTTTAAGCAATTCAAAGTAATGGATGGATGTCTGAAGATTTGCACGACCGATTCCCTCGATTGTTAAACCGACAGAATTCTCACCCGGATCAAATACCCCGTCTTTTCCTGTACAGTCATCCTTGAATTTTAATAACACATTACCATTATCAAGACTGAATACATCTTTTGTTTTTCCAACATAAATTTTTTCCATTTTTTTCCTCCCGTTTGTCGAAAATGTTGATTTGCTCTCCTGCGATTTTTTACCCTCCAGATAAAATCACATCTGTATTATATTCAAAATAGGCTTTCTTGTAAAGTAAGGAATATTCTTGCATAAAAGGAAATACAAGGACGAATTAACATTTTCTGTATATTTTTCTTATTCTATCCACATATTTCAGACATTTTTCTTAATTCTATCCGCAGCATCCACAATGAGATCGCCGCAGCAAGGAAATCGGAAATCGGACCTGCATACATGATTCCGTCAATTCCCATAACCAATGGAAAAATAATAATCAGAGGAAGTAAAAACAAAATCTGCCGTGTCAAAGCTAAAAATGTTCCTTTTAACGGCTTTCCGATCGCTGAACAGAAGGTGGATGTCAACGGCTGAATGTTATTCAGAAATGTACAAAACATATAAATGTGAAAATATCTCTCCGCAAATCTGAAATACATCTCAGACCCATCACCAAATAATCCGATGATCTGTCTCGGAAACAGCTGAAACATAATAAAGGCCACAATACAGATGATCGAACCCGAAACAAAACTCAACCGGACCGCCTGCTTCACCCGGTCATATTTTTTGGCACCGTAATTAAAGCTGACGATCGGCTGCATTCCCTGGGCAATACCGATACATACGGAAAAGAACACCATACCGACTTTACTTATAATGCCCGCACAGGCCAGCGGTATCGATTCTCCGTAGGTCGATGCAGCCCCGTAATGTGTCAGTGAATTATTCATCACAATCTGAACGATCATCATAGCCACCTGATTCAAAGCCTGAGCCAGTCCAAGACTCATGGCATAACCGGCCACACCGATCTGAGGCAGCAAATGTTTTTTCTCCAATTTTCCTGATTTATAGTGACATAAATAATATAATACAAGACATCCGGATACGATCTGACCAAAAATTGTCGCCAGAGCAGCTCCGGTCATTCCCATATTGAACTTAAAAATCAACAGAGGATCCAGTATCGTATTGATCACAGCTCCTGCCAGATTACATGCCATCGAATATACCGGGCTTCCGTCTGCACGAACTAAATGGGCTCCGCCGGATGTCAGAATGAGAAACGGAAAGCCAATGGCTGTTATGCGCACATACTCTTTCGCATATCCCAATACATTATCCGGTGAACCGAAAAAGGTCAGCATAGGCTCCAGAAATAATTCTGTGACTACGCACAAGATCACGCCTCCGGCAACCATCAAAGATGCTGCATTGCCTATATAGTAAAAGGCCTTCTCCCGTTCTCCTTTCCCCATAGACAGATTAAACGCAGCAGCGCCGCCGATTCCAAGCAAAAGGGCAATGGCAATGCACACGGTGGACAGAGGAAATGCCACATTGGTTGCCGCATTTCCCAGTTCACCGATGCTGTGACCAATAAAAATCTGATCCACAATATTATAAAGCGCACTTACGATCATAGCGATAATACTCGGAACGGCAAATTTACGCACAAGACTGCCAATCGGAGCCGTTCCAAGCGGATTCGCTGATGCCTGATTCATCCTTCAACCCCTCTTCCTGTGTTCATTATTCCCCTAACGTTTTACAAAGTATTCCTCATACCAAACTAAGAAGGTATAAATTGTCCACACTTTTCTCCAGTTATCTGAATTACCGCCGATATAATCATCAAAAATTGCATTGATCTCATCCAGATTAAAAAATTTTGCCGCCATATCACTGTGGAATTTTGCCTGCACATCCTGATTGTAACGTTCATCTGCCATCCAGATACGAATCGGCACGATAAAGCCAAGTTTCTTTCGGAATGCAATCTCTTCCGGAAGGACTTTAGCCGCTGCCGTACGGAAGGCCACCTTGTTCTGCTCCTCATTCACTTTATATTTTGAAGGCATTCTGGACGCAATATCAAAAATTCTTTTATCTGTCAGAGGCATTCGAACCTCAAGTCCGAATGCTGTACTCATCTTATCCACATTCAGGTAAATATCGCCCTCAAGCCAGATCTGAATATCCACATCCGACATCTTAGAAAGGGGATCCAGTCCTTCATTTTCCTCATAAATATCTTTTACAAGGTTGATCGGAAGCACACTCGCATCATAGTTTTTAAGAATACGCTGCTTCTCATCCTCTTTCATAATGTTCGTATTGCCCACATAAAATGTCTTAAGATTATCGCCATAGCGCTCCGCATTGCGATACATGTTATAACCGCCGAAAAATTCATCCGAGCCTTCGCCTGAGTAACAGATCTTTGAATGTTCTGCGGTTGCCTTACATCCAAGTGTAAATGCAATCGCAGACGCATCTGCCAGAGGCTGCTCCATGTTGTACATAACAAAAGGTACGATTTCAAAATATTCCTCCGGAGAGATAATACATTTTGAAATTCCCCGGCCAAGAATATTTGCTGTCTGTTCTGCCATCTTTGACTCATCAAAACGTTCTTCAACATAACCGCATGTATCCGTCATCTTCACATCGGACATGGCCAGAACATAAGAGGAATCCACACCGCCGGAGAGAAAGGATTCTGCATACTCATCCTCTGTCTTAACTTCCGGCATGATCTTTCCAAGAGTTGTATGAATCTCATCTGCCCACTCTTCAAGACTTTTGCTCTCGTCCGGATGAAATTCCGGTTTCCAGTATCGCTTAATTTCAAGACTACCCTTCTTCCAGATCATATAACGTCCCGGTAAAAGTTTCTTCACGCCCTTAAAGAAAGTTTCTTCACCGGCCACATAAGTCAGACTTAAATAAATCTGGAGCATTTTTTCATTCAGCTCTTTGACAAATCCGGGCTGATCCATAATCTGACGGATCATCGTTCCGTAAAGAAGATTGCCATCTTCTGTCACATAATAATAAAATGGTTTTGTCCCGAAAGGATCTCTCAGGCAGAACAGTTCTTCCTCTTTGTCATCCCATAAGGCAAAGGCAAACATTCCATGCATATGGTCTGCCATATCATAGCGCCATGTCTCAAAAGCCTTAATTAAAATGGCTTCTTCCCTTTCTTCCCGCGCAAGCGATGGATCGATCTTTAATTCTTCACAAAGCGCTTCCCAGTTTCTTATATGTCCTCTGTATTCTTTGACCTTTATCATATTGTAACCTCACTTATATTCCTGTATTTTTGAATATAGTGTATCACACTCTCAGAAATTCATCAACAAACCGGCTTTCCTATTCTTCCCTAAATCCCCAAAATCCGATAAACTCTCCGTTTGACACCAATGTCCGCGGATATTATAATGTCTTAAATAAAATAGTCTGTTTTAAGGAGATCTCTATGCCGAATATTATTGAAATAACTGACTTCGAAGCACCCGAACTGGATGTCTATGCCCGACTTTCGGAAGGTCAGCTTTTAAACCGCCACGAACCGGAAAAAGGGCTTTTTATTGCCGAAAGTCCAAAAGTTATTGAGCGTGCTCTTGATGCCGGATGTGCGCCTGTGTCCCTTCTGCTCGAAAAAAAACATATTGACGGACAGGCAAAAGACATTGTTGCACGCTGTGAAAATGTTCCTGTCTATACAGCAGAATTTGATGTTCTCACCAAACTGACCGGTTTTAAACTGACCCGCGGCGCCCTCTGTGCCATGCG
>JAEDDO010000032.1 GCA_016298055.1 Frisingicoccus sp. | reverse complement strand
ATATAAAAAGCTATAACGTATGTTATAGCTTTTTTGATTGTATTGGAAAGTTTATAAACTTTCCAATACAATCAAAACGTTCCACTATGGATGCGCACTCGCTTAAAAGGTATTTACCGCATAGCGGTATCGCTCGGCGCGGCAAAGTGTGCTTCACATGTGTATAAATTTTAAACGTAATAATATTAGAAGCACACTTTGATTTTAATATTGGAAAGTTTATTCCGCATAACCTGTTCTTTTTCTGCATAGACTGTAGAAAAAAACGGTGATTGCCATTGTTCGGAAAATGGTTTCAGGAACATTCCATTTTACCGGAAGAACTTGAACAGGATATGCCTTACATATATATTCTCGGTCACAAAACCATAAAAATACTGAATTACAGAAAAATACTCAGATACAGCCGGCAGGAAATGGTTCTTCTGCTTAAAGAACAGCGATTGCTGATTCAGGGTACAGATTTGAATATTGTCTATTTTAATGAAGATGAAATCTGTATCCGTGGACATATTGTTTCCATCATCTATCAGGGTGGGTGAAAGGTGTGGCTGTTTATGGAAAACCTGTTCCGATGGTTTAGAAGCTATCTGGTCTGCAGCTTTAAAGGCGGAGACCTGGAACGGCTCTTTAATATGTGCCGTCATCAGCATATCGAATGCTGGAATATGACCTTAGAAAAGGGATGCTGCCGCTGCAGGATCTGTCTCCGGGATTTCTGGAAAATACGATCTTTTATCAGAAAAACAAAAGTCCGTGTCCATATCGAAGAAAAGCACGGTTTCGCCTTTTTTCTTGTATTTTTACAAAAAAGAAAGGGCTTATGGATCGGCATGACCGGATGTATCCTGATGCTCTATTTCCTTTCCGCTCATATATGGAAGCTTGAATTTTACGGTAATTCCTATTATACAGATGAAAAGCTTTCAAAATATCTTTCAGAATATGAAAATATTCATCCCGGAATATGGAAACAGACAATTGACAGTCCTTCCCTCGAAGAAAATCTGCGGCTGACCTTTCCCGATATTTCCTGGATCTCTATACGGACCGAAGGGACATCGCTTATAGTATCCATGGAAGAAATGGTCAAATACGATGCGGAAACGGATTCAAGAGCTCTGCCGCGATACATTGTCGCGAAAAAAGACGGGGAGATTGTGTCGATGGTTACCAGAAGCGGCATCCCAAAAGTCGGTGTTAAAGACAAGGTATCAAAAGGGGATCTGCTCATCGACGGTATCAACGAGATAAAAGATGACAGTATGACCGTGACCGAAATACGGACGGTCGGTGCGGACGGTGACATTTATGCCGTCGTTACAGAAACTTATAATAAAACTTATGAATTTTTAAAAACCTGCAAAAAATATGAAAAACCCGTCTTCCGATGGACATTATCCATCGGAAATCAGTCCTTCACTTTCGGAAAAGGACCCGGATCCGATGAAAAAAATAAAACCTATGACCATTTTACGGAGATTTTCTGTTTATTTTCAGATATATATCTTCAGAAAGATCAATATATTTCTTTCGAGACCCTGCCTGAATGGATTTCCTCCGCTGCCTGCAAAAAACAGGCCGAAGATGAATTGTCCGATACAATTCGTGAATTCTCTGAAAAAGGGGTACAAATTCTTGAAAATAATGTTAAAATAGTAATGTATGAAAATCGGGCAGAAGCAAAAGGTAATTTTGTTTTAATTGAATCCATCGGTGAAAACAGCGAAACCCTTATGGATGAGGCCCAGAATGGTGAGATTGGAGAGACACATGAGTATAACAGAATCAATGATTGATGTTCCGGTTGAACATGCCCGGAATATTTTTGGACAATATGACCTCTTTATTAAAAAAATCGAACGCACACTGAACGTCACCATCATTGTGAGAGACAGTGCCATCAAAATTGTGGGAGATGCAGGGCATGTTGCCAAAGCCAAAAGTGTATTTTTAAATTTACTGGAGCTTTCCAAAAAAGGGGAGATGATCAGCGAACAAAATGTTGACTACGCCCTTTCCCTTTCCTTCGATGACAAGGAGTCTTCCATTGTCACACTGAATCAGGATATTATATGCCACACGATCAACGGAAAACCGATCAAGCCAAAGACGCTTGGCCAGAAAGCTTATGTGGATCAGATCCGCAATAAGATGATCGTATTCGGAATCGGACCTGCAGGTACAGGAAAAACTTATCTTGCTATGGCTATGGCCATCACTGCGTTCAAAAATAATGAAGTAAACCGGATCATTTTGACCCGTCCGGCTATTGAAGCAGGAGAGAAGCTTGGATTTCTTCCGGGAGACCTTCAGAGTAAGATCGATCCCTATTTGAGACCGCTTTATGATGCTTTATACGAAATCATGGGAGCAGAGGCCTATATGCGCAATATGGAAAAAGGACTGATCGAGGTCGCTCCTTTAGCCTACATGCGCGGACGTACACTGGATAACTCATTTATTGTTCTTGATGAAGCCCAGAACACCACACCGGCCCAGATGAAGATGTTCCTTACCCGTGTCGGGTTTGGTTCTAAAGTTATCGTCACCGGCGACCTGAGCCAGAAAGACCTTCCTTCCGGACAGAGTTCCGGTCTGGACGTGGCTTTAAAAGTGCTGAAAAACATTGATGATATCGGTATCAGCATGCTGTCCAACAAGGACGTTGTCCGTCACCCACTCGTTCAGAAGATCGTGAAGGCCTACGACGATTATGAGCATCGTACAGAACGGGTTTCCCGTATAAAAAAATCGAAAAGGAGTTGATATATTATGGCAATTCATATAGAATATGAAACGGAACTTTCCCTTGGCATTCCTTCAGAATCTATCATTACAAAGGTGATCGAAACAGCACTGGAACTGTACGAATGCCCTTATGAGGCGGAAGTTAATGTGATCTTAACAGATAATCCTTCCATTGCAGCTATTAATGAAGAATACCGGGACCTTGCAAAACCGACAGATGTCCTGTCTTTTCCTATGCTGGATTATGAGCACCCGGCAGATTTTTCGGTTGTAGAAGACATGTCTGCGGAAGACTGTTTTGACCCGGATTCGGGGGAACTTATACTCGGAGATATTATCATTTCCGTTGAAAAAGTCATTGAACAATCGGAAGCCTACGGTCATTCAAGAGAGCGGGAACTTGGCTTTTTAGTCGCTCACAGTATGCTGCATCTTTTTGGTTTTGATCATATGGAAGCGGATGAGAGAGAAGATATGGAAAAGCGTCAGGAGGAAATATTAAACCAACTGGGGTTGTATCGTTAAAAAATACATAAGAAAAAGGAGCTAACCTACATGAAAAAGAAATTCATTCTATTTCTCTTCACTGTGACATTTTTGTTCTGTCTGACATCCTGCGGCGGCAAAAAGGAAACAACAGCCCAGACCGAATCTGAAACTCAGGCAGAGGAGACAAAAAAGGCGGAAACGAAGAAAGAAACGGAAGAAACCCTCGCCGAAGGACAGATGTACAGTTACCTTACAGGCGAACCGGTAGAGCAGGCGATCGGAAACAAACGTCCCTTTGCCATTATGATCAACAATATCGAGGATGCCATACCTCAGAGCGGTATCAGTCAGGCTGAGATCCTGTATGAATGTCTTGTTGAGTATAATATTACACGTCTGTTGTGCGAATTTCAGGACATTGAGCATCTGAACAAAGTAGGATCTGTACGAAGCGCACGCCATTATTATATGGATCTGGCTTCGGATGATTCAGCTATTTTTACCCATTTCGGTCAGTCGATCTTCGCCGAAGAACGTATTAAAAACGGCTACCCGACCATCAGCGGTCTTTCCGGCTACAGTGAATCCGTATTCTGGCGTTCTGATGATCGCCCGGCACCACATAACGTTTATACATCGAAAGACGGTTTAAATGCAGGTCTGTCTGCAACCGGCATCAGCCGTGATTATCCGGCGAATTATGAAGGACGCTTAAACTTCTTTACTTCGGATACGGTTCCCGAAGAGGGGGATGATGCATGGAAAGTGACCATGCCTTTTGAATACAATAAGCCATGGTTCGAATATCACGAAGATGACGGTCTTTATTACCGTTTTCAGTATGGCGGTCCCCACATTGATGCGGAAAACAATGAACAGTTAACGTTCAAGAATCTCATCATACAGTATGCAGACCGAAGCGTCATCAGTGAACAGGATCATCAGGACTATACACTGATCGGAAAAGGCACCGGTCTTTTGATCACCAACGGCAAGGCCGTAAAAATACTCTGGGAACGCCCTTCAGAATCTGATGTAACGAAATATTACTATGAAGATGGTTCACCTGCTTATCTGAACAGAGGAAAATCCTATATTTCTGTAGTACCTTCAGAAACAGCAGTTTCCTGCACAGCAAAATAGGAGAGAGGTGTTCTATGGACAGCAGTAAAACAAAAACCGGCAGGAACCTGGTAGTTCAGGGAAGTATTCTGGCCCTTGCCTCCATTATCGTGCGTTTGATCGGTATTGTCTACCGTATCCCGCTGACCAATATTGTTGGAAATGAGGGTATGGGCTATTACGGCTTCGCGTTCGAAGTGTACCAGATTCTTGTCATTCTCTCAACAAGCGCCATACCTGTTGCTGTATCCAAACTGACAGCAGCGCGGGTAGCAAAGCGCGAATATAAAAATGCCCAGCGGATCTTCCGCTGTTCGATTATTTTTGCCGCTGTACTCAGCGGTACACTGGCACTGATCACCTTTGTCGGTGCCCGCCAGATTTCTTCGTTTATGTTCGGCGGCATAACAGAAGTCGCACCTGCCCTCAGAGTACTGGCACCTACCGTATTTGTCTGTGCCGTTATGGGTGTATTCCGCGGATATACACAGGGTCTTGGCAACATGGCACCTACCGGTTTATCTCAGGTTGTTGAACAGATTTTCAACGCTATCGTTTCCGTTGCAGCCGCAGCCATTCTGATTTCCAGAGGGGCCGCTTACGGTGCAGCCGGCGGAACGATGGGAACCTTCATGGGTGCCGTTTCAAGTCTTGTATTTTTATACTTTGTATACTCAGCCAACCGCAAAGGGTTAAATCAGCGGATGAAAAAGGATCCGACAAAAAAACTGATGGAAGACAAAGAGATTTATCGTCTCATCGGACTGACCGTTATTCCATTAATACTGACATCAACCATCTATCAGATCAGCAGTCTTTTAGATTCAGCCCTGTTCAGTAATATTTTAAAGGCCATCGGCTATCAGTCCTCCTTTATCAGTTCCCTTTACGGTATTTACAGTTCAAAATACCAGCTGCTCATCAATCTTCCTTTAGGCATCACTTCCGCATTGTCTGTTGCCATGATGCCGGGAATTGCAGGAGCAATTGCCCTGAATCGTAAAGATCAGGTAAGAGAACAGATGGATATGGTTATTCGAATGACCATGCTGATCGCCATTCCGTGTGCTGTCGGTGTGGCTGTGATGGGCGGACCGATCATGCAGATGTTATTCAATGACTCCACTACACTTCCCGGAAGAATGCTGATCGTAGGTGCAGTGACGATTATTTTTTATGCACTTTCGACACTGACTTCGACGATTTTGCAGGCAAGTAATCATATGCGTGTACCGGTGATCAACGCGGCGATCTCTCTCGGTGTGCACATTGTATTCACCGTTGTTCTGCTTGCTTTTGCAAACTTACATATTTTTGCCTTAATTTACGGAAATATTGTCTTTTCCTTCTGTATGTGCGTTCTGAATCTGCGTTCACTGTCAAAACTTATCGATTACAGACTGGATATACAGAAAATGTGCGGTGCAACCTTTGTTGCTTCCGTCATTATGGGTGTTGTGACATTTTTAGTTTATAAAGGATGCATCTATGTGATTCATTCAAACATTCTGTCCACCCTGATCGCTATTATCATTGCAGTGGTTGTGTACGCTCTCTTTATGGTACTGACCCGCGGTGTGACAGAAGATGAACTTTATATGTTCCCGAAAGGCGAGACGCTGGTTCGCATTTTATACCGTATGCATCTTTTATAAGAGATGTTGTATAAAAAAATAGAAATAAGCAGATACTTGTTTCAAAGAGGTGGAATCCATCATGAAACGAAAAAGTATCTGCTTATTTTTATGGCTGCTGCTCATCGGTCTGTCCTACGGCGGCGGATATCTATGTATGGCATGGCCCCTGTCCCAGTCCAAAGTCGTCGGTGAACCGGAAATTATTCCCGTAACCGCCGGAAAAGAAAATTTTATCCTGCCCGGCACAAAGCTTATTCTGGAGACCGTTAATTTAAAAACAGGGGAAACAAGGTCGGAGTCCGGTCCCATGCCCTCTGTTTATCTCGGCCTCGAACGACAGGAACTTGTTTCCCTATTAAAAAACTATATGACCGATATGCCCATCAAAGAACGGGAACAGGGCCTTGTCCGTTATGATCTTTTATCCTACTCCCAAAAAGAGGTCGTTTTGAAGAAATATTATTATCCGGATGAAAACTTTCATAAATACTATATTATTTATAAACAGGGCCGGTTAACCGTCTATTACAGTGATCGAAAAACCGTTCTCGATTATCCGGATATATCCTTTAAAGACCTGCCCTTTGATATTCAATGCCGGCTGCTGACCGGTTTTGAGGTTAAGGATGAGAATGAACTCTACAGTTTTTTACAAAACTATTCAAGCTGATGCATAAGAGGGCTTTCACGAATGAAAAGATTGTGTTATGATGTTAGTTATCTATGTGCATCATTTTAACATTTTAGGAGCGTAAAGTGATAATGAAATCGGATATTATCGTTATTGGAGGCGGAGCTTCCGGTCTTGCTGCCGCAGTGACGGCGGCAAGAAAGGGTGCCGGAGTTACTATTCTGGAACGCATGCCCCGCATTGGAAAAAAACTGCTCGCCACAGGCAATGGCAGATGCAATTATACAAACAGATTTATGGACATCGGATGCTATCACAGCCGCAATCTGGCTTTTGTCTCCCATGTCCTTGAGACTTTTACATGGAAAGACACAGAAGATTTCTTCAGCGGACTCGGTATCCTTCCAAAAGCAAAAGAGGGCTATGTATACCCGAATTCTATGCAGGCTGCCTCGGTACTGGATGCCCTTCGCTTTGAACTTGAACGGCTCGGGGTAAACATCGTCACCGACTGCCATGTGACCGAAATCCGGCCAAAGAGAAAAGGATTTCAGGTTCTGTGCAAAGAAAAATCCTTTCACTGCCGGCGGGTCATTCTCGCCTGCGGCGGGAAAGCTTCCGAAAAGCTCGGCTCTGACGGCAGCGGCTATGAATTATGCCGAAAGCTCGGTCTCTCAATAGTACCGGTCGTTCCTGCACTTACCGGACTTAAAGTAAAAGAAAAGTATTATAAAGCCCTTTCCGGTATCCGCACCGAAGGAAGTGTCACTTTGTATATTGACGGCAAAAAGACAGACTGCCATACAGGTGAACTCCAGCTTGCCGATTACGGCATATCCGGAATTCCTGTGTTCCAGTTCAGCGGACAGGCTGCCTACGGGCTTTTAAATCACCGGAAAGTGACATGTGAACTGGATTTCTTCCCGGAATGGGATATTGAAAAGCTAACTACTTTCCTGAACAGACGGTTCAAGCACTTTATAGGCCAGTCTCCGGAAGTTTTTGAGACCGGACTTCTGAACCGCAAACTCATTCATGAGTGTATGAAACTGGCCTGCCAGAATGAAAAACGAACATTTCCGGACATGAGCGCACTGGCACATATTCTCAAACATTTTCCGGCGACGGTTACAGAAAGCCGGGGATTTGATTTTGCCCAGGTCTGTGCCGGAGGCGTGGATCTGTCAGAGATCGATCCGAGCACCTGTGAGTCTGTAAAATATCCTGGTCTTTATATCACAGGTGAACTTTTAGACGCCGATGGTATATGCGGCGGTTACAACCTTCAATGGGCATGGGCTACCGGTTCTGTTGCCGGAAATCATGCCGGAAAGGAATATTATGATACGAATAGGCCAAATTAAAATATCCTACCGGGAAGGCGATCAGGCTGTTCTCCGACATACATTAAAAAAAATACATATAAACGAAAAAGAAGTGGTCAGCTGGCGGATCTTCAAAAAATCCATCGATGCCCGAAAAAAAGAAGCCATCATGGCCGTTTACACCGTTGACCTTGAATTAAAACATGAAAACAGTTTTTTAAAACGAAATAAAAACCCGAATATAAAGAAAATCGAAAAGGAAACTTATCATTTTCCCGATGCCGGCGAAACACCTTTAAATAAACCGGTGATCATCGTGGGCAGCGGTCCTGCCGGACTTTTCTGCGGTCTGATGCTTTCACGTTACGGTTACCGGCCGATTCTTTTAGAGCGGGGGCAGGATGTGGACGCCCGACAGCAGACTGTAAATCATTTCTGGGAAACGGGTCAATTTGATCCCGAATCCAACGTCCAGTTCGGAGAGGGCGGGGCGGGAACCTTTTCAGACGGTAAACTCAACACCCTTGTTAAAGACCCTTACGGCAGACACCGGAAAGTCCTTGAGATTTTTACAGAATTCGGAGCCGATCCGGAGATCACCTATGTGAATAAACCCCACATCGGCACCGATGTCCTTTGTCATATTGTCAGAAATATACGTGAAGAGATAAAAAATCTCGGCGGCGACGTCCGTTTTCATTCGAAGGTCACAGATATTAAAATAGAGGACGGGCGCATCCACTCTGTCTGCATTAATGACCGTCAATGGCTCGAATGTGAATGTCTTGTGCTGGCTGTCGGCCACAGTGCCCGGGATACTTTTGCCATGCTGAAAAATCATGATCTCCCGATGACGGCTAAATCTTTCGCGATCGGTGTGCGTATTGAACATCCGCAGAAGATGATCAATCTTTCTCAGTACGGTCTTGAAAATGACAAGATTCTCGGAAGTGCGCCTTATAAACTGACCCACACCACATCAGGCGGCCGGGGTGTTTATACCTTCTGCATGTGCCCTGGCGGCTACGTGGTCAATGCCTCTTCTGAAGAAGGTGGGACTGTTGTCAACGGCATGAGCTATCACGGACGGGATTCGGACAATGCCAACAGTGCGGTCATTGTCACCGTGACGCCCGATGATTTTCCGTCAGAAGATGTGCTTGCCGGTATGGAATTTCAGAGAATATGGGAACATAAAGCGTTTATGGCCGGTCAGGGAAAAGTGCCGGTTCAGCTTTTCAAAGACTTCTGTGAAGGAAAGGTTTCTTCCGGCTATGGTCAGGTCCGGCCTGTTCATAAGGGTGACGTTACTTTTGCAGATATCAATCAATGTCTTCCGCCTTATGTGTGTGAGAGCCTGAAAGAGGGCATCACCGCATTCGGACAGAAGATTAAGGGATATGACCGCCCGGATGCTCTTTTATCCGGAGTTGAAACCCGGACGTCTTCCCCTGTACGTATGGAACGGAATTCGGAATTTCAGTCCGAAATCGGCGGCATCTATCCCTGCGGTGAGGGGGCCGGATATGCCGGCGGCATCACATCCGCAGCTATGGACGGACTTCGCATTGCGGAAGCGATCCGGAAGCATTACCGTCCAATAAATTCATTGACGAATAGATAACTGGAGGAATTATACATGTGTGATAGAGCTTCTTTGAAGCATAAAAAACGAATTGTCATTAAAGTCGGTTCATCATCTCTTGTACATGAAGAGACAGGTATGATGGACCTGTTCAAACTGGAACAGCTTGTCCGCATCCTGTGCGATCTGAGGAATCAGGGAAAGGAAGTTATTCTTGTTTCATCCGGTGCGATCGGTGCCGGAAGAAAAGTACTCGGTTTAAATAAGCGGCCTTCGTCCCTGCCTGTAAAACAGGCATGTGCCTCTGTGGGACAGGGCGCACTTATCGCTCTTTATCAGCGTTTATTTAACGAATATCATCAGATCAGCTCTCAGATTTTAATGACAAAACATACGATCATCCGCGAAAAAAGTCTCTTTAATGCGCGAAACACTTTTGATCAGCTTTTAGATATGGGTGTCATCCCGATCGTCAACGAAAACGACACCGTATCAACAGATGAGATTGAATTCGGTGATAATGATACCTTATCGGCCGTAGTAGCCGCTCTGGTCAGCGCGGATTTACTTATTCTCATGTCGGATATCGACGGACTTTATACGGACGATCCAAATAAAAATCCAAATGCACGTTTTATTGAATGTGTATACAAAATCGATAAAAGTCTTTATGATATGGCGAAAGGTGCCGGAAGTGATTTTGGAACCGGCGGCATGGTCACAAAAATTGATGCGGCACGGATCGCAACAGATTCCGGCTGTGACATGATCATTTCCAACGGAAAAGATTTCCGCACGATCCACGATATTATCGAAGGAAAAAATATCGGAACCCTTTTCCTTGCCCATAAAAACGAAGATTTTGACTTAAAAAGCTACATTGAGGAGGGAAAAAGACATTGATTACCGAAAAAGATATCGCAAGAATTAATGAATTATATAGAAAATCAAAATCCCCTGAGGGTCTGACACCGGAAGAGAAGGAAGAACAGGCCGAACTTCGAGGACGCTACATTGCCTCTGTCCGCCAGAACCTTAAAGGTCAGCTGGATACAATTAAAATTCAGAAAGAGGACGGCACGCTCATTGATCTAAAAAAACGCCATCAGGAAAAATATGGAAACTAAAAAAGAACTTCGATCCCATATGACCTTTCTTCGCAATCAGATTCAAAAAGAAGAAAGACACCTTCTTTCGGAAAGGATATTTGACCGGCTCTGCCAAAGCAGGATCTATCTTGAATCCCCGGTCATTTACTCTTACGTAAGCTTTAGAAGTGAAGTGGACACGACCCGCTTTAACGAGAGAGTATTAAAAGACGGCAAACAGCTGGCACTCCCCAAAGTAGTTTCTAAAACCGACATGGAATTTTTCTTCGTCGAAGATGTCAGCCGGCTTGTCCCGGGTTACATGGGTATTATGGAACCTGCACCTCTGCATCCCGCAAAGCCTTCAGAAAAATGTCTGATGGTGCTTCCCGGTCTTGCCTTTGACCGCGGATTCGGAAGACTTGGCTATGGCGGCGGCTATTATGACCGGTATGTGAACAGGTACACCCATCATTTTTACCGCTGCGGTATCTGCTATGATCTTCAGCTCATACCGGAAGTTCCGAGAGAATCCCATGATCTTTTGATGGATTACATTGTGACCGAATATAATTTACTGGAAAGGATGAATCAACATGATGCTTGAAACATTAGGAATCAACGCCAAAAAAGCAGAACGCGAATTATTGAAACTCAATACAACAACAAAAAATGACTGTCTCAAAGCTGTAGCTGAGGCTCTGACCTGCTCCAGCCAAACGATTCTTGAAGCCAATGCTCTGGATGTAGCGATTGCCCGTGAAAAAGGTATGAAAGAATCTCTTGTAGACCGTCTTGCCCTGACTGACAGCCGTATCGCATCTATGGCCGAAGGTCTCACTTCCCTGATCGCTCTTGAAGATCCGATCGGAGAGATACTCGAAGCAAAGATCCGTCCAAACGGTCTTGAAATCGGCAAAAAAAGAGTACCTCTCGGTGTCATCGGCATTATCTACGAATCCCGTCCGAACGTCACAGCCGATGCTTTCGGTCTCTGCTTTAAAACAAGCAATGCGGTCATCTTAAAAGGCGGCAGTGATGCCATCCATTCAAACAAAGCCATCGTGGATATTATCCGCCGGGCCCTTGAAGAAAAGGGCGTCACTCCGGATGCGATCCAGCTTGTGGAAGATACAAACCGTGAGACAGCCAAACAGCTGATGCGCATGAACCAGTATCTGGACGTTCTCATTCCGAGAGGAAGTGCCGGACTCATCCGCACAGTTGTAGAAAACAGTACCGTCCCTGTTATCGAGACAGGTACAGGAAACTGCCATGTTTATGTGGATGCCTCCGCAGATATTGATATGGCTGTCAACATTATCGATAATGCAAAAACACAGCGCACCGGTGTATGCAACGCCTGCGAATCCCTTGTCATCCATAAGGATATCGCAGACCGGGTCCTTCCGGCTATATGCGACCGTTTGTTTAAGAAAAATGTAGAGATCCGCGGAGATGAAAACTGCTGCCGGTTAAACGCTAAGATCATCCCGGCAACAGAAGAGGACTGGGGCCAGGAATATCTGGACTATATTTTATCCGCTAAGATCGTTAACAGCCTGGATGAGGCGATTGAACATATTAACCGCTACAACACAAAACATTCCGAAGCCATCATCACATCCGACTATGATAACGCCCGTCGTTTTCTTGAAGAAATTGACGCCGCTGCCGTGTATGTCAATGCGTCAACACGTTTCACCGACGGATTTGAATTCGGTTTCGGAGCAGAGATCGGCATAAGTACCCAAAAACTTCATGCCCGCGGCCCGATGGGTCTTAAGGAACTGACAACAACCAAATATATTATTTACGGCAATGGTCAGGTCCGTCCATAAAACAGGAGGAAACTATGTTAACAGAACATCTTACAGAAGCCGAACGTCAGTATTATTATATGGATCAATGCCATCAGTGGGTGACCAGCCAGGAAGAAAAGCTTGGGCGCCCTTTAACCGCATCCGTCATTACTTTCGGCTGCCAGATGAATGCCAGAGATTCAGAAAAACTGACAGGAATTCTTGAAAAGATCGGTTACACAATGATTGATTCAGAAAAAGCCGATTTTGTCATTTACAATACATGTACCGTCCGCGAAAATGCCAATATGCGTGTTTACGGACGTCTTGGTCAGATGAAACAGATCAAAAAGAAAAATCCGGAAATGTTTATTGCCCTGTGCGGCTGTATGATGCAGGAACCGGAAGTCGTCGAAAAATTAAAAAAGAGCTACCGGCATGTGGATCTTATTTTCGGCACCCACAACATCTTTAAATTTGCCGAACTTGTTTACCGTCGGATCACAGAGGGTAAAATGGTCATCGATATCTGGAAAGATACGGACCAGATCGTTGAGGATCTTCCGAATGAACGTAAATATCCTTTTAAAACAGGTATCAATATTATGTTCGGATGTAATAATTTCTGCAGTTACTGCATCGTTCCTTATGTGCGCGGAAGAGAGCGGAGCCGCCAGCCGGAAGACATTATCCGTGAAATAGAAAATGCTGTGGCAGACGGTGTTGTTGAAGTCATGCTTCTCGGACAAAATGTCAATTCTTACGGAAAAACATTAGAGCAACCCCTCAGTTTTGCCGAACTTCTTCGACGGATCTGTCGGATTGACGGATTAGAGCGGGTTCGCTTTATGACATCCCATCCAAAGGATCTGTCCGATGAACTGATTCAGGTCATGGCCGAAGAGCCAAAAATCTGCCGTCATCTTCATCTTCCCCTTCAGTCGGGCAGTAGTGACATCTTAAAAAAGATGAACCGTCGGTACACAAAAGAAGATTATTTAAAACTTGTTGACAAACTGCGCCGTGCCTGCCCGGATATTTCCCTGACAACAGATATCATTGTGGGATTTCCGGGAGAGACAGAAGAAGATTTCCTTGAGACACTGGATGTTGTCGAAAAAGTCGGCTACGACAGTGCCTATACATTTATTTATTCCAAACGCACAGGTACACCGGCGGCCGTCATGGAAGACCAGATCCCTGAGGATGTGGTTAAAGACCGGTTTAACCGCCT
The DNA here is from genome assembly GCA_016298055.1 of Frisingicoccus sp. Lineage (GTDB taxonomy): Bacteria > Bacillota > Clostridia > Lachnospirales > Lachnospiraceae > Frisingicoccus. Next base: position 2,842 of record JAEDDO010000032.1, on the reverse strand, counting down.
TCTTGAAAGGGTTCAGACCATTGCGGCCAGAGTGTGCAGCCGCCATGAAGGAACCGTCCAGGATGTCCTTGTCGAAGAGGTGAATCATCAGGATCCATCCCTTGTCACAGGAAAAATGAGTAACAATATCGTTGTTCATTTTAAAGGCGATGCCTCCCTGATCGGAAAAATCGTGCCTGTACACCTTACTTCTTGTAAAAATTTTTATTATATGGGAGAATCCGTAAAAAATAACTAAAAATCAGATTTTGTTCCGAGGCGAATTAGAACAATTTGACAAAATCCATTTTTTAAGAAAAAAAGTGTTTATTTTTTCGCCGGAGTGTGCTAATCTATACACGAAGTCGAACAAAGGTGTTCTCTATTCGTGGAGAGCACCTTTTTTTAATCATAGGAAGAATAATAGGGCTATGATTTATCAAATTTAATGATAGAGGAGAGGAATTATCATGACAAAGAAGATTGATGTGGCAGAAATTTTTGGTTCAGATGTTTTTGATGACGCTACCATGAAAGAAAGACTCCCAAAGAAAATTTACAAAGAATTAAAACAGACAATTGCCGTCGGCGGAGAACTTGACAGCCATGTAGCTGAAGTCGTTGCCAACGCTATGAAAGACTGGGCGATTGAAAAAGGTGCAACCCACTACACACACTGGTTCCAGCCTTTAACAGGAATTACTGCTGAAAAACATGATGCTTTTATTACACCGACAGATGACGGTGGTGTTATTCTCGAATTTTCCGGTAAGGAACTGATCAAAGGTGAACCTGATGGTTCCTCCTTCCCATCTGGCGGACTTCGTGCAACATTTGAAGCCAGAGGCTATACCGCATGGGATTGTACATCTCCGGCATTCGTACACGAATCACCGAGCGGCACATCCGTTCTTTGCATTCCTACAATTTTCTGTTCCTACACAGGTGAAGCACTTGACAAAAAAACACCTCTGCTTCGTTCCATGGAAGCATTAAATGTTCAGGCACTTCGTCTTATCCGTGCATTTGGCGATACAGAAGCACAGAGAGTAACCACAAGTGTCGGTCCGGAACAGGAATATTTTCTCGTTGACAAAGATACATACAATCAGAGAGAAGACCTGATCTTTGCAGGACGTACACTGTTCGGCGCACCTGCTCCTAAAGGACAGGAACTGGATGACCACTATTTCGGAAGCATTAAAGAACGTGTATCCGCATACATGAATGATATCAATGAAGAACTCTGGAAGCTGGGTGTAACAGCAAAAACACAGCACAATGAAGTTGCACCGGCACAGCATGAGCTTGCTCCGATCTACAATACAACAAACATTGCAACCGATCATAACCAGCTTGTTATGGAAACAATGAAGAAAGTGGCTCTTCGCCACAATCTTGTATGCCTGCTCCATGAAAAACCATTTGCAGGCATCAACGGTTCCGGTAAACACAACAACTGGTCCATGTCTACAGATACAGGTGTGAACCTGCTTGATCCGGGTACAACACCACATCAGAACAAACAGTTCCTGCTGATCTTATCTGCCATCCTTAAAGCAGTTGATGAATATGCACCATTACTCCGTGAATCTGCTGCAAATCCAGGAAACGATCACCGTCTCGGTGCGAACGAAGCGCCTCCGGCAATCATTTCTATCTTCCTCGGAGAACAGCTTGAAGACGTATTAAATCAGTTATGTGAAAAGGGCGAAGCTACATCCAGTAAGATGGGCGGAAAATTAGATGTGGGCGTTTCCACAGTTCCTTCCTTCATGAAAGATGCAACAGACCGTAACCGTACATCACCGTTTGCTTTCACAGGCAATAAATTTGAATTCCGTATGGTTGGTTCCACAGCTTCCATCGCTGACCCAAACACCGTACTCAACACAATCGTTGCAGAAACATTAAGCCAGGCTGCTGACGTACTTGAAGCTTCTGACGATCCGATCATGGCTGCACATGACCTTACAAAACAGTGGATCGGCGAACATATCCGTATTATCTTCAACGGCAATGGATACTCTGATGAATGGGTGGAAGAAGCAGAACGCAGAGGTCTTCCAAACATTAAAAACATGGTGGATGCACTTGAATGCCTGACAGAAGAAAACACTATCGCTCTCTTCGAAAAACACAAAGTTTTGACAAGAGTCGAGTTAACATCCCGTCAGGAAGTCGGCTACGAAACATACGCAAAAGCAATCAATATCGAAGCACGCACAATGATCGATATGGCTAAGAAACAGATCGTTCCTGCAGTTATCAAATATACAACAACGGTTGCCCAGTCCGTTGCCGCAGTCAAAGCTGTCGGAGCAGATGCATCGGTTCAGGAAAAATCCCTTGCAGAAATTTCCGCAAACCTTGTTGCTTTAAATGAAGCACTTTCAAAACTTGAAGATGCAACAAACAAAGCTGCTGCCATTGAAGATCCAAAAGCTCAGGCTATTGCTTACCGCGATGAAGTTTTCACAGCTATGGCAGATCTTCGTACACCGGCAGATGCTCTCGAAATGCTTGTTGATAAAGACGTATGGCCTTTCCCAACATATGCAGACTTACTGTTTAATGTATAATTTCGCAGGATCATAGGAATAAATAGAAATAAAGGACACAAATTAAGCTCCCGGACAGTTGTTTCGGGAGCTTTTTATTTCGGGAGTTTTTCATATAAATAGTGTTTAATCCGGTATATTTCTATCCGGAATATTCGGTATGAGATGCAATGTCCCCTTTGCAAGAATGGAATCAATAATTTCCTGGGGGAGTTCATGAATGGATTTCGGAAATGTCTCCGGAGTCGTATAATCCTGAAGGGACCGGGATAAAATAGCCGTGTCATGCCATTCTCCCAGTT
>JAEDDO010000184.1 GCA_016298055.1 Frisingicoccus sp. | reverse complement strand
GCACGGACTTCCATGCCTTTTTCCCAAACAAGAATTGAGTTCTCTGGATCATCTTTGATTCCGAGATAAATTCTTGTTACAGGAGCACATGATTCATCATTCAACCATGCAAATGCACTTTCGGGATCAAAACCTATGCCGCCTGTGCCGATTCTATGTGGGATATTTGTTTTCTTTGCCAGAATAGGTCTATAGGTTGAAATATAGCCGTTACCATCGCTTCCGACTTCTACTGATGAGCTAAAATAATTCAAATCATACAAATCGTCGTAGGTAATATGAATCATGCCATCAGAAGTCTGAAATACACCCATTACAACCACATCATCTTTCCCCATCGGAACGCATTTCCATTCTCTCAAAACAGTATTTGCTATGAGAATCAGCATGAGAAAGAATGCAACGCCCAGTCCAATCCATAAAGATTTTTTCCTCTCATGGTTCCATTTTTTCTGAATTGGACGCAGAGGATCTACTTCTTTTGCCATTTCATAAGGTTCTGGCATTGAATCAAGATCATGTAGTATTTTTCTGCAATCTGCACAACCAGCACAGTGCTTTTCCACTGCATTGCGGGTCTCGGTAGTACATACATCATCGTGATACAGCGGAAGCAGATCACGGATTATGCCACAGGGATAATTCATTTGAGCTCCTCCTTAATTGTCAACCTTGCACGATGATAAGTCACCCGTGCCCAATTTTCTGTCTTTCCAAATAACAAACCGATCTGTCGGAAGGATAATTCTCCGAGTACTCGTAATGAAAACACCTCTTTATAAGGTTCTGGCAGGTTATGAAGCGCTTGGTGAATCAGAAAGGCGGATTCTTTATCCAGCATCATATCCTCTAAAGAACTGGTGAGCGTTTCCTCTTTCTCCGGCTCCTTATGTTTTTTTAGGTAAGATAGGTAAGTATTTTTTGCAATTTGGCAAAGCCAAACATAAAGCTTGCACTGCCCTTGAAAAGAATCCAGTGATTTTAATGCTTTGAAGAATGCTTCTTGGGTGATTTCTTCGGCAAGGCTCGGATCACGGCTCAAGGCTGATACATATTTATAGACATCCTGAAAATAAAGAGAATATATTTCTTGATAATCTTCCACTGTCGCACCTCCCTTTACCTATATGACTTACGAAAACGCATTTTGTTACAACATATTCTTTTTCCAGCATTGATGCTTGCGTAAACTCTGTTTACCACATTATGTCGCATCCGTTGGTGAAATGCAAGGATGGTGAATCCAAGGAAAGGGTGTCTTTGCGAAAAAATGAGCCTGCTGGGCGCATGGTGATTGGGGTAGCAGGCTCTGCCTTTTTCATCTGGCTCATTTGCTTCCTCCTTGATTTTCAATCTTGCCCGGTGATAAGTGACTCTGGCCCAGGTTCCCGTCTTTCCGGATAGTACTGCAATTTGCTTAAAAGACAACTCATCAAGTGGTCTATTGGCAAAGACTTCTTTGTGGTGGTCAATTCCACATCAGCCGGGGAATGATATAGGGCAAGCCATATTCCGTCTGATAAGTTACACGGTTCCCCACATATTGAAAATTGCCATTTTCTAACGGTCGGATGGTTACTTCATGTGCAAACAGGCAATCCATTTTTAGGTCTGTGGAGAGCATTTCAACGGTCAGTGTCATCGTTCCGTCAGGATTAACGACATAAGCTGTAACTTCCGGTTCAACATTGTAGTACCATAACATAACAAAATCGTTTGTATTCAATGGTCTCCAAGGATAGTAATCACCTTCAGCATGATACTGTGCCAGCACTTGGAAGGTTTCTATGTCAATGTTATAGTATGGTAAAACGATTCTTTCAAATTCTTCGGCAGGGATGGCATAGCTACTTCTGTTCTCGAGAACAGTGTAATTATCAGCAAGAAACTGCTTCCCATGATGCGTATAGTAGAGATATTCAAACTGATCGTTAAAACTGAGGTTTCCCCAATTCCCTTCATCCCAATCAATTAGAAATATATTGGTGGCAATATAGCCGACAGGATAGATATAATGAAAAGCTAAATCAAATAACTCCAGATTTGGGGCAACGAGTCGAATCAAAGAAAAATCGGGGTAGTGTTTATCGTTTGCAGGGTAAATTCTATAATAAAAATTGCCTTTTTCTGTTAGATCCCAGTCCTTGATTTCATGTTTTTCATAATACGGTTCTTTTATCTCATCCGGATAATATGTCATACTGTAAACAAAACCACCAGTTTCGTTATATGTGAATAGCCTATACGACAAACACCCCGATTCCAAAACCATAATGACCTCTTGCTCAGCATCTTTGTGCTGCTGCACGGCATCCCAAAATGCATAGAATCTGTCCGATGTGGTCAAATATCCCGGATATGGTTCATTTGTATCAATCATGTCATATCCTGCATTATAAAGCAGGTTCTCTATGGAATCGATGCTGCTTTGGGACAAGAGGGGATAGTCACATTGAGTGGTTGGCGCTGTTTTTTCAGCGGATTCAAATAGTGTATGGTATAAGGATTCGATTTCTTTACACCGATCTTCGATACGGTCAAACATTGGATCATCTGGCAGACCATCATTATGGCTTTCATTTTCGGTTGTCGATACTGTTTCTATTTCGGAGGTGGTTATAGTTTCTTTCGGTTGAAAACTTGGCATTGGGTTTTTGCTAATAACCCCACAAGCAGTTAGTCCGATAACCGATGTAAATAGAAAAACTGCAATCTTAAGGTATTTCATGAATTTCAACTCCCTTTTCTTCAAACTCAGTAATGATTTCTTCCGTAACAGGGATGATACAAAAATGCTCCCAATCGCCGATAGCAAAGTAGGGATACACGCCTATTCCATCCTTATGGAATAGCGCAAAGGGGACAGCATCTTTGTCGTACCATTCGTCACTAGAAAAAACATTCTGATTACCCAGCGCAACAATCTCTGAGCATAGGTCAAAAATACACTCATCAGGCAAATTCGGAAAGAATACCTTCATCGTGTAATAGCACATTTCCTTGTAATGCTCAAACCCTGATTCCGAATAGCTATGCTCGTCAAAATTGACGGTGATTTCTTGTATGTAGTCTCCATTTGTCGGTACATATACCGTAATCGTAGGCAGCGAATATACACGCTCATCCTCTGTAAAGCAATAGTATTTTGTTTCATGATCTGAATGGATTGCAGAATCGTAGATATAACACTGCCACTGTGATGCCGGTGTTAAGTAGCTTCGGCAGTAGCCTCTTTCATAGTAGCTGTTATAGCTCCTGATATAGTCATGGATGGAGATGGTGAAAACCAGCTCATTTTCCCGGTTCTCCATGACCTGAATATCCAGAGTATCGATTCCCGTCTGCAATTCAGTCGGCTCGGTTTCATTGTCCAAAGTCTGGCGTTGCGTTGAGCCATCAAAAAACAATAAGATTTGCTCGTCAAACTGTTCCTCCCCTGATAAGATCACTTCCACATAATTCTCGTTCCAAGTGAC
>JAEDDO010000183.1 GCA_016298055.1 Frisingicoccus sp. | reverse complement strand
TTATGCCGAGATTTTCATTATGTGGAGATATGTGCCAAAAATCTTTTGTTTTGTCGGTTTTTTGCAAAATTAACTCCGCATAATGCTCTGTCCACAACCTTTCAGTATGCTATGAAGATTTCTTCATTATAAGTCTTATAATTATGACAGCCTTCTGATACTCTTTAATTATCGAAAAGAAAGGAGTCTTATGATGACGATTGAAGAAATCACAAACGGTCTGAAACAACTATTGTCAGACAACAACTACGCCCCGGCAACTTTCTGTTTTTATGAACGCGAATGGGAAAAAATTCATTCCTTCCTGCTTTCCGAATACGGTGACTCTGAATTCGAAATGGAGCGTGGGCTTGCGTACCTCGAAAAGCAATACAATCTCCAGACCAGATATAACAATGGAACGCTGTCGCAGCAGAGGGTACAGCTTCTGAGGGTGGTTCACATGCTTGAGGATTATCGTCTCCACCAGGTTCTGACACGGAGATATTACGCTTCCAAAAATCCAATCAGACTGGATGGGCTCTTTTCGGAAACCCATGAAAAATATGTCTGTTCACTGTCAGTGTCGGAACTGTCTAAAAGCACCATAGGGCATTATGATTCCATATCCAAAGTATTTCTGGATTACCTTGCCCAGAAGGGAATTGGCTGCATTGAAAGCATTTCTTTCGATATTTGTAATGGATACTTGAGAACCTTAGCTGGCTATTCCTTTAAAACAGTGGAACAGAATGTATGTGCTCTGCGGCACTTTCTACGTTTCCTTAAAGATGCCGGTATGATCATGGATGACATCGCAGATGAGATCCATATGCCCTCCATATCGAAAAAGGCAAAAATCCCGTCAGCATGGACCACACAAGAACTTCGTGCTTTGCTCAGTTCAATCGACAGAAACAGTCCCATTGGGAAGAGAGACTACGCTATGATACTGCTGGCATGTGTTTTAGGGCTGCGAATCAGCGACATCAAAAGCCTCAGGTTTTCCAACTTTGACTGGGAGCATAAGCAGCTGTCGTTTGTCCAGCATAAGACGCATAACCCCCTCTCACTGCCAATACCGGATGCAGTAGGGTGGGCGGTCATCGATTATGTGAAAAACGGCAGGCCTCAGTTTTTTGATACAGATGTTGTATTCATAAAACATATGCCGCCATTTGACCCGTTGTCTGACAATAATCATCTGGAGCAGCGTATCACATACCATATGAACAAGGCCGGTATCCGAAGGGACAAAAACAGGCATTCAGGATTCCATTCCCTGCGACATTCCGTAGGATCCATGCTCCTGGAAATGGAGACCCCGCTTCCTGTCATCACTACAATCCTCGGGCATTCGGACACCGACATCACAGGCATTTATCTGAAAACAGATCTTGATAAACTGGCAGAATGTGTTCTCAGAATGGAGATGCCGTGCCATGAATGATCCTGTATTCCAAAGTGTTTTCCGTAATGAATTTGAGGAGCTGGTCGCATTAAAGAGGGCGCTTGGCTTTAAATACGAAACGGATGCCCTTTCCTTCGGAAGAATCGATGCATTTTTCTGTGATAACGGTCTTACGGAAAAAAGTCTTTCCAAAGAGATATGCGATGCCTGGTGTAAGAAACGCAGCTATGAAACCGCCTCGAACCATGCATCACGTATCAGCAGTCTCCGGGTATTTTGTAAATATATCAATAGTCTCGGGCTCCCGGCATATATTCCTCCCTCCGGGATTACAAAACACCCTCCCAAATATAATGCGCACATTTTTACGCAGGAGGAGTTGCAACGCTTTTTTGGTGCTGTCGACAGCAGCCGGTCCGTACCATCAGAATGCCCGTACCGTTCCCTGGTCATGCCTGTGTTTTTTCGTATCCTTTATACGAGCGGGATGCGGGTTTCTGAACTGCGGCTTGCAAAAATCCGGGATGTTGACCTTGGCCGGGGCTGCATCTGCGTAAGGGAGGGAAAGAACCATAAGGACAGGCTTGTGCCAATACATCCTGATCTTGTTACGGAGTGCATCCATATAAAAAAACAGATTCATGCAGAGTCGCCGGAAGATGAATACTTCTTCATGATCCGTCCCGGACGGGAAATGACGCTTCAGAATATATACAAAAATTTCAGAAGATACCTTGAAAAAGCCGGAATATCTCATACAGGACGGGGACCCCGCGTTCACGACTTCCGCCACACCTACTGTGTAAACCTCCTCCTGCAATGGACGGAGGAAGGAAAGGATTTGATGGCATATCTTCCATATATGCGCACCATGCTCGGACATGAGAGTTTTGAAGAAACGGCGTATTATTTAAAAATGACAGCTGCGGCGTTTCCTTCTGTCAGGGAAAGCCTGGACAAAGCATTCCCAACACTGATCAGGGAGGTGATATTCGATGACAGTGAATTCCACTGATTTTGCACAGCTGGTAACAGGGTTTCTCACTGAATATCTTCCATTACAGCGAAACTATTCCAGAAACACAGTACTCAGCTACAAGGATGCGTTAAAGCTGTTCGCGGTTTTTCTGACAGAATTTAAAAATATCAGGCTGAACGATTTTTCTATGAAGGATTTTGACCGCCAGCTGATTGTGGAATACCTCGAATGGCTTAGGAACCGTGGGGCAGGGATTTCTACCGCAAACCAGCGCCTCGCGGCGATAAAAACATTTGCTGATTATGCCGGAATACAGTGTATTGAATACCTTGCCCCGCTACAGTCGGTGCAGGGGATAAAAACAAAAAAAGCTGCTGCCCGTGAAATTACCTACCTTTCTGTAGAACAGATGTCAGAACTCATAAACCTGCCTGACATCAATTCGGATAGTGGTCTGCGCCACAGGGTTGTCCTGACATTACTTTATGACAGCGGATGCAGAGTGCAGGAACTCTGCGATCTTATGCTTAGGGATATAAATACCGGTACACAGCCTACTGTACGGCTTCACGGAAAAGGAGATAAATACCGCACAGTCACCATCTCTTCCAATACGGCAACTCTTGTGGCAGAATACATGAAAAGGCAACGGAATACACCCCTAAAGGATCAGCCATTAATCACCAATCGCGGAAAGAGAAAAATGACACGGGATGGTGTGAATTATATCATCCAAAAGTATGTCTCTGTAATACGCAAAACAGATACAACCTTTCCGGAGAAGATCCATGCGCACGGCTTTAGACACAGCAAAGCGATGCACATGCTTGCTGCCGGCATTAATATCGTATATATCCGCGACTTCCTTGGCCATGAGGATATTTCTACGACGATGATATATAGCCGTGCGGACAACAGGCTGAAAAATGAAGCAATAAACAAACTTGCCCCTAAAGTAACGGACGAGACGGCGTTTCCTGACTGGACAAAAGATCAGGATTTGTTGTCATTTCTCAACTCGTTTAAGTGATCTTATTATGCCGAGATGATAAGCATGAAATCGTGAGAAACATAGGATTTTCTGTTAGCTGCTCGGCATAATAACTCGCTCGGCATAAGG
>JAEDDO010000182.1 GCA_016298055.1 Frisingicoccus sp. | reverse complement strand
AAACTGCAGAAATTACGGTATTTGAACGTTCGGGATATATATCCTACGCAAATTGCGGATTGCCGTATTATATTGGTGATGTTATTACGGATCCGGAAGAACTGACACTTCAGACACCTGAAAGTTTCTTTTCCCGTTTCCGAATCAATATGAAAGTTCATCATGAGGTGACTGCGATCCATCCGAATCAAAAAACAATCTCTGTAAAGAATCTGGAAACCGGGGAAGAATTTGAGGAATCCTATGATAAATTGATTCTCTCTCCGGGGGCAAAGCCAACACAGCCACGGCTTCCGGGTGTAGGAATTGAAAATGTATTTACCCTCCGTACGGTAGAGGATACCTTCCATATCAAAGAGTATATCAACAAGAATCAGCCAAAGTCTGCCGTATTAGCCGGTGGTGGTTTCATCGGCTTGGAACTGGCAGAAAACTTAAAGGAACTTGGCATGGATGTGACCATTGTCCAGCGTCCAAAACAGCTTATGAATCCTTTTGATGCAGATATGGCATCATTGATTCACAGTGAAATGCGGAAACACGGAGTGAAGCTTGCTTTGGGACATACGGTAGAAGGATTTGAAGAAAAAGATGGCGGAATAGATATTTTGTTGAAAGATGAGATGCCGCTGCATGCAGATATGGTAGTTCTGGCAATTGGCGTTACCCCGGATACACATCTTGCAAAAGACGCAGGATTGGAATTGGGAATTAAAGGAAGTATTGTCGTAAATGACCGTATGGAAACTTCTGCACCGGATATTTTTGCTGCCGGCGATGCAGTACAGGTGAAACATTATGTGACCGGGCAGGAAGCATTAATCTCTCTGGCAGGACCTGCCAACAAACAGGGACGCATCATTGCGGACAATATCTGTGGTGGTGACAGCAGGTATCCGGGCAGCCAGGGCAGTTCTGTCATTAAGGTATTCGATATGACAGCAGCGACCACGGGAATTAATGAAACCAATGCAAGGAAAGCCGGTCTCGATGTAGATACGGTAATCCTTTCACCTATGAGCCATGCCGGTTATTATCCGGGAGGCAAGGTGATGACCATGAAAGTTGTTTTTGAAAAAGAAACATATCGTCTTCTGGGGGCTCAGATTGTTGGCTACGAAGGGGTGGACAAACGGATCGATGTACTGGCTACAGCGATTCATGCGGGAATGAAAGCTACGGAGCTGAAAGACCTGGATCTGGCCTATGCTCCACCATATTCTTCTGCCAAGGATCCTGTGAATATGGCTGGTTTTATGATAGACAATATTTCGAAAGGCATATTGAAACAATGGCATCTGGAAGAGGTTGACTTGTTGCCTCGGGATGGAAGTGTGACTCTTTTAGACGTGAGAACTGTCAGAGAATATGGCAATGGTCATATCGAAGGATTTAAAAATATTCCGGTAGACGAACTTCGGGAACGTCTGGATGAGATTGAAAAAGATAAACCTGTTTACGTGATCTGTCAAAGTGGACTTAGAAGCTATATCGGAACACGTATATTGGAAGGAAACGGATATAAAGCCTATAACTTCTCAGGAGGATTCCGTTTTTACGATGCGGTGATGCATGACCGGTGTCTCATTGAAACAACAACTGCCTGCGGAATGGATCAGTAAAATATATGCCCATCTTCAAGGTTTTGTGCTTGAGGATGGGCATTCTTTTAGTGGTTATCTAATTGGTTTAATTTCTCTTTATCAAGAATGGTTACGGTACCACGGGACAGTTTAACCATGCCTTCACTTTGAAAATAGCGGAGCATTCGTGTAATAACTTCCCGGTGTGTACCCAGATGATTGGCAATGGCTTCATGAGTCAGTGTCAATTTATCACTTTCTTCAATTGAAGATTCTTCCAGGAGAAAGGATGCAACCCGTTTATCAAGGTTTTTCCACATAATCTGCTCGATCAGCCACATGACATCAGAAAAACGGGTAGCCATCAGTTCGTTGGTATAATTTGCCACCGGTGCGGACTCTTCCATAATGCTTTTATAGATTTCGGTCGGAATAATCCAAAGCTCGGTATCCTTTTCTGTTTCAATAGTAATTTCAAATTGGATAGACCGCATCATGCAGGAGGCAGAAAACAGACACATATCCCTGTCAAACAGGCGATAAATGGTAATCTCACGGCCTTCATCTGAGAGAATATATGCACGAAGCTGTCCGGATTTGACAAGAAGCAGACCGGTACAGTCCATGCTTCCATTGTGAATGATGGTTCCTTTCTCGACTTTTCGTGTAATAAGCTCTTTTTGAATGCGATTTTTCTGATCTGCAGTCAGTTGATTCCATATGGGAAAATAGTTTTCAAACTCCATGTTCTATTCCTCCTTGCACTGTTTATTATTATATCTTTGTTTCAGGTATATGTCAAATATGTTATTGACATATGCCCGAAACCGACTTATGATGTGAGAAAAGGTTTTCCAAAGGGGGAGTGTTATGCCAAGGCCTATGAAATGCAGAAAAGTCTGCCACTTTCCGCAGATATTAGAGTTTTCGCCCGTTGATGTGAAAACAGAAAGAGAACCGGTCATTTTGGCTGTGGATGAGTATGAAACAATCCGTCTGATTGATAAACAAGGTTTCAGCCAGGAACAATGTGCGTCTTTCATGCAGATTGCAAGAACAACGGTACAGAGAATCTATGAAAGTGCGAGGAAAAAGCTGGCAGATGCTATTGTAGATGGACGTCCGCTTAGGATTGAAGGCGGAGATTTCTGGCTTTGCAACGGACAAAGTGCGAACTGCGGTCAATCTGGCTGTTTCAAACAGATGGTTTATCAACAATATAAAATAGAAAAAGGAGAACATATTATGAGAATAGCAGTGACTTATGAAAATGAACAGATTTTCCAGCATTTCGGTCATGCTGAACAGTTCAAGGTTTATGATGTGCAGGAAGGAAAGATCATCGATTCAAAGATTGTAGATACGAATGACAGCGGTCATGGTGCATTGGCTGGTGTGTTGACTGCGCTGAATACAGATGTTCTGATCTGCGGTGGCATCGGTGGAGGTGCCCAGGCAGCTCTGGCAGCAGCAAATATTAAGCTTTATGGAGGTGTATCCGGAAACGCAGATGATGCAGTCGCCGCTCTCCTTAACGGAAATCTTGAATATAACCTCTGCTAAGGAACTTTACCATCACGGGACAGGATTACGGATAGGTTACATGACAAATCCAACTTGCTTTTCCATCACAGGAAAGAATATGGATAATTTACATGACAAATTCAGCTTGCTTTTCCATCATGGAGAGAAATAAGGATAATCTACATGAAAAAATCAATTTGATTTACCATCATAGGAAAGGATAAAGATATCTTACATGAAAACACGATCAAAAAATACCATCAAACATGGGAAAGTGGAAATGCTCCATGAAAAGAGCTGAACAAGATACCATCAAGAAATGCAAGACTGAAAAAATGATTGCCCCATCAAAAAATGATTGCCCCATCAAAGCTCATCGACAGTAAAATATATTTGTGCTA
>JAEDDO010000031.1 GCA_016298055.1 Frisingicoccus sp. | reverse complement strand
CTAATACCCATGCAAATAACGATTTCTTCATGAATCAAATACCTCCTACTTTTTAGAATGATAACCTACAGTTTCTTTGACAACATACTGAGGTGTCTCATTGATACACATATAAATCCGTCCAATATATTCTCCAACCATTCCCATAAAAAGAAGAATCAAACCACCAACGGTTAAATTAACTGAGATCAAAAAGCTGCTGCTTTTTCCTTCCGGAACAATCAGCTTTCGAAGCCCTGTGATAAATGCCAGCAGAGCACCTGACGCCCCCATTACAGCCCCAAGCCCTGCCGATATTCTAAGAGGTTTGATTGAAAACGCAGTGAAACCGTTAACCCAAAGCTTCAAAAGTTTACTTATACTATAGCCGGAGCTTCCACTGCTTCTCTCCCTTTGCTCCATATCAATATTACCGATATTCTGCGTTGTCCGAAGAATCAGACCTGCAATATAAGGATAGGGCTGCTTATATTTGATCATCTCATCAATAATATAACGGCGGGCCATAAAAAATGAAGCCATATAAGTGCCTTTTGGCTTTTCGATCAGCCAGTCCGACATCTTTGTATTCACCCACGTACCCATACGTCGAAACAGTGACTGTTGTTTTCGTTCCGTATAACGGGCACATACCACATCATAACCTTTATTAATTTCATCCAAAAAATCAAAAACCCGGCCGACCGGTGTCTGACCGTCATCATCCGATGTCATAATATAATCTCCGGATACATGATTAAAGCCTGCCAGAAGTGCATTTGGCTGCCCTGCATTCTTTGCAAGATCCACGGCAATCACATGAGGATCCTCATGTGCAATCTCTTTGATAATGTCTGCTGTGCGGTCCTTTGAACAATCATTGACCAGAACAACTTCATATTCCACTTCCGGTCTTCCGGACATTGCATTACGAATCTCTTCAAGAACACCATGAATATTCTTTTCCGAATTATAGCATGGTATAACAAATGAAATTTTCATAGATCCACCCCTCTTTATCCAATATTTCTATTTTTTACAGCAGATAAATAATAATTCCAAAAAATATAATACATATGCCAACCACATTACGCTTCATTATTTTTTCTTTTAAAATAAAATGGGATAAAATCAACACCCAGAAAAAACTCGTTGCCTGAAACACCGGCATTAAATTCAGCTCCAAATGACGAAGCGCAAACATGCTGCACAGAGAAGAGCCAAACATCATAGCGTAAGCTGCAATTACTGTAAAATTCAAAAATTTTTTTAAAAATGTATCTCTTTTTGTATTTGCTGCTGTTTTTAACAATATCTGAGAAATTGCCCCGATGATCACACTGGTCAGGGCAAGTATACTGCCAACGATCATTCTTTTTTACCCACCACAATTCCTATTGTAATAATAATAACACCAAGAATCTTATTCCATGTGATCGTCTCATGAAAAATCAGAGCAGACCACAGAAGAATGAATCCATAATAAAATCCTTTGGACATATAAGCCTGTGACAATGAGATTCGCTCCAGAATAAGCTGCCAGATAACGGAATAGAGCATCAGCACTCCAAGTGAACATCCGTATAATAAAATCCACTGCCATGACATAACCTTATAAAAGGCTGAAAACTTGCCGAAAACCGCTGAAAAACTATACAGTCCTACTGCCAGAAACAATGCGATTGAAATCGCCAGACCGTTTTTCTTTTTATTGTTCTCCATTGTCTTCCTCCCAAACGCCTGTAATATATCCTTTGTACGGTTCACCCTTGTGCTCCGCTATATCTTCCGGATATAATACAACATAGTAATCATTGACATACTGAAGGCTGTAATTATTTTCTTCAAGAAACTCGAGCAAAATATCCCGCTTTCCTCCGAATGTACTTCTGCACATTTCATTGATTCGCTTTTCATAATCAAATTCATAAAATCCCCAGTAGTTATTCGTCCGACCATAAATAATGACAGGAAGGTTCTCAAACTTCGCTTTGGCATCCGCCATATCTGCCATCAATTTCTCGCCGCCATAGACACCATTTGTAAACCAGGGCTGTACATAGGAATCCATCTCTGTCAGATAATAAAACATAATGGATCCGCCGTATACGATCAATGGATAGTCATCGTTCACACCGGTTTTCTGAAGTTCATAAAGAACTCCGTTTACCGCATTTGCCTGACGCTCGGTTGTCCAGAGATATTTTAACTTTGGACTGTGAATCTGACTGTTAATAAGCGATCGGTCCGTACTGTCAAAATTGATCATATCATGTGCCATCTCCGCATATCTTGCAAGAAATGATACAATCAGAAGACAGAAAGAAAAAATCCAGGCCGTTCGGCTTAACGTTATCCCCATCATCGAATACAAACGATTAAACTTTGCGCGGGCTGTTTCACTGATAAACAATCCACCGATCACATAAACAACAAAGGGTGCAATGATCCATAATCCAAGAATGACATGCTTTGTTCCCGTGTTTGAACCGGCAATCGTAAGAAGCGGGAGACCAATACTCATAAGAGCGATCAGTGAAAGTTCTTTTTTTCCGCCTTCGGCATATAAATGATAACATAACGCCAGAAATGTAATGACATAAAATATACCAATAATAAAGGATGGCGCCGGTGTCATCTGAGGCCAAGTAGGTATTTCATTTACATAGTAGGAATACTTAAAAATATAAACTCCGATAAAAACAGCCGCTGCACCTGCCACGATACTGACAATACGTTTTTTGATGACCTCATTTTTTCTGAAAATCATTCCAAACCCTAAAAGAAGCACAAAAAATCCGGCAAAATAAAGGGCACCGGATGCAAGAGAATATAAGTTGCCTTTAATAAAAGTTCCCATAAGATTATCCATGCTGTAACCGCCGCTGTCTGCCGAGGCCAGACCGAATAATCTTAAAATATTCTGCATAAAATAAGAAAGCTGACCGGTAGCTTTAAGCAGTATTAAATAAATGCAGCTTGCCCCGGCTGCCCCTGCAAAAAACATACCAATATGCTTAAAAATAAACTTAATGTCTTTGTCCTCTACAAAATACCAATATACATAGAGCATGCATGTAGCAATTGCCGTAATACTTCCCATGCGGGAAAAGACAACTGTTGCAAAAAAAAGACCGCTTACCGCACTGAATCTTATATTATCTGCTGTAATCGCCTTAAATTCAAAACATAAAATCAGAACAAGGAGCAATACATTAAACTGATGATAGTTAAAGATATTCAAATACGTATCTGAAGCTATGATTGCCAACAGAAGTCCGATCAGTGTACGAATCTCTCCCAAATATGCTTTTAATGTTTTGTACACAACAAAGACCATCAGCATTTCTACAAACACTTCAAGAAGATTTAATCCCCAAAGTCCAAGCCCGGGAAAAATCTTCAGCCAGGCCCATCCGATCACGGTTGTAAGATATGCTGTAAATCCTATCAGTTCCGGCGTTTTATATAAATTTTCAAAGGCATACAGGTGATATCCCGTATCTCCCAGATCAATACCTATAAATGTGTGTAAAAAGGGATATAGAAAAATAGCACATATCAATACGATTTTTATTACCCTTCTTACCCGTCTGCTATCCTTTATCTTTTCCACAATTCAAACTCCATCTTTCTTACATCATATCTGTACTCTTTTTATTTTCCAGATGAACGGATCTTGCAGGTACATAAACGCCATATGGCTCTGTATTATCACTGATATAGCAGCCTGCACCTACCAGTGTATAGTCTGCTACTGTTTTTGGACCACGAATAACAGAATTCATTCCGAAAAAGCAATTATTCTCAACAACTGTTTTGCCTCCAAGCGTTGTTCCCGCTGAAAAATGATTAAAATCACCGATCACGCTCTCATGTGAAATATTACATCCATTCCAGATAATATTGCCATTACCCAATTTGACATTATAGCCCAGCACAGCTCCTTCAAAAATAATATTCCCTTCGCCACATTCCTTCATGCTTTCAATCACGCTTGGATGAATGAATCCCTGAATCACATATCCTTTCTCCTTAACCTGAAGAAATTTCTGCTTTCTCAAATCATTCATCTTACTGTAGCCCAGGCCGATAATAACCGAATACTGATCTGCAGGATAAACCTTCTCAATGTTTTCAAAAGCTTCAACCGGAAGACCGTCAAATTCATCGCTATTCTTATACTGTGCATCCACAATATACGCCTCTACCTCAACATCACTATATCTTTCCATATAGACCCGCAGCATCTGCGCAAAAGTCGTGAGACCAAACATCACACATTTTTTCTTTGCCATGTCCCTTTTCTCCTTCATCTGCATTAATTATAAATATTTCTTTAAACACACAATATCATAGGTATCCCACTTACGATGGTCAAGACATTCAAACCAGATGTCTTCCTGATCTTCGATCTTATGCAGTTTATCCAGAAATTCCTCTGTATGAAGCTGCTTTGGAATGATGACCACACCTGTATCATCACAGACGGCTATACCTCCGTCATACAATGCCATATGTTCTCTTCGAATGTTTTCATCCAACGGTTTTGAAGGCTGAACATTAAAACATCCCTCCGGATTAAAGCCTTTACACCATACAGGATAATTTTGTTTAATGATATCATTTCCATCACGAAAATTACAATTTGAAATAACAGCATTAACTCCACGATACAAAACCATGAATTTTGTCACCAACTCACCGATAATCGCCCTGTCACCGCAATTAAAAGCCTCGATAAAGACAATATCACCTTCCTGGACATCTCTCACCTGTTCATGGACCGGCCAGTTTGTCTCATCATAGGCATACACCCACCTTACAGGTCCTACCGCAAAATGCCCCCGGTTCACTGCATGACAATTTTTAACTGCACCGGTCTTCCCCATACAGTCTGCTACTTCTGTCGTTGAAATTCTGTTTTTTCTTATAGTTGTAATAATACTGTCTCTGATATCCATCATACGCCTCTTTCCTATATTAATTTAAAAATCTACTTTTAATGTCTCTTCAATGACTTTCATTAATGATCGAAGTTTTTCTTCACTTTCCTCATAAGCAATATAATAGCCTACACGTGAGCGGTCATCCTCCGCCTCACCTACAACATCACCGACACCAAATTCCAGTCCGAAATCAATGACATGATCATTATTTCGAATATCTTCAACCCCGCTGATTCCTTTAACCGGACGTCCTTTAGAATTCACGTCAATAAATTTTAATACAGCACAACGATTCACAAGTGCTTCATCAACTTTAATCTCAGCTGCTTGAACCTTGCCGGAAACAAAGTCTAATAAACAGGCATAGTTATCTACCCCGGACATGATCGGCACAATATCTGATGCAATCTTTGTTCCGCCGCCTCTTGCTGCCATCTCAATCAGGTAGAACTGTCCGTCTTCAAACTTATACTCTGCATGTGTAATACCAAAAGGAAGTTCAGCTGAATCAATAAGTGCATTATTTGTGCGCCGTAAAAGATCATAGTCAAATCTGCTGTTTGCATTTGAAAAGAACAGTTCGGACGCAATGCTCTCATTATATTCAAAATGTTTCTTCTCAGATATAGCCAGAGAAACATGTCCTTTTTCAGTCACAATACCATCAATCGTAAATTCGGTACCCTGTATAAAACGTTCTGCAATCACACTTTTACCGTCTTTGGAATATTGTCTGGCATCCTCGAAAAGTTCCTCGATCCTGTCACTATGTTCAATCACATGTACACCCCTGCTGGATTGAGAATCGATTGGTTTAATAATAATTGTTTTACCTGTGCGTTCAAGAAACGCTTTGATCTCATCAGCAGTTGAGCAGAGTTTATATTCCGGATAAGGAAACCCATGAGCCTTGCAAAATTCGCGCATCTGAAATTTATCCGTAAATAAAGCGGCCTTATCTTCGCCAATTGTAGGCAATCCAAGCTTTGTTGCCACATAAGCTACCGTTGGAACGGCAATATCACTCTGATCTGTAATAACACCGTCTACCTGATATCTTTTGGCAATTTCAAGGTTTTTATCCTTATCTTTTACATCTGAAACTTCACCGAAATCTGCATATTGAAATCCTATAGAATCCTCATACAGATTTGAATTCACCACTTCAAACCCGAGTTCCTTCGCTTTTTTAATAAGCGGTACCTGCCATGTACCTCCGGCAATAATAAGTAACCTTTTTCCTTTCATTTGTCTATTTCCTCCAGATTCCTTCTGCTAATCATAAAATTTTCTGACAGCATCAATGACCTTCTCTACATCTTTGCCCAATCCATAGTATAAAGGCAGACGTATCAGACGTTCACTCTCTTTTGTTGTATACCTGTCCTCACCCCGGAATTCTCCGTATTTAACACCTGCAGGCGCTGTATGAAGCGGAATATAATGAAATACCGCATTAACATCATGCTCTTTCAAATAGTCGATCATCTTTGTACGTTCTTCAAGGTCAGAAACTTTTATATAAAACATATGTGCGTTGTGAACACAAGACTCAGGAACAACAGGAATTTCAAGAACACCTTTATCCCGGAGATCTCTGAGTCCTTCATAATAAGCATTCCAGCTGCTCATGCGATCATCATAAATATCCTTTGCCATCTCCATCTGTGCCCAGAGATAAGCTGCGTTCAATTCACTTGGAAGATAAGAAGAACCTGCATCGATCCATGTATATTTATCAATCTGGCCGCGGAAAAACTTACTCCGATTCGTTCCCTTTTCACGGACGATCTCCGCCTTTTCAATCATATCCTGATCTTTGATCAGAAGAGCACCGCCCTCACCCATGCTCAGATTCTTTGTCTCATGGAAACTTAAACATCCAAAATCACCGATTGTTCCGAGAGCCTGACCTTTATAATAAGACATGACACCCTGTGCCGCATCTTCAACAACTTTTAAATTGTATTTGCGCGCAATATCCATAATCGTATCCATCTCACAAGATATCCCTGCATAATGGACCGGTACGATCGCTTTTGTTTTTTCTGTAACGGCATTCTCAATAAGTTTTTCATCAATATTTAACGTATCCGGACGAATATCTACAAAAACTGCTTTGGCACCGCGAAGAACAAATGCATCTGCCGTAGAAACAAAGGTATATGATGGCATGATAACCTCATCTCCCGGCTGTATACCGCATAAAATAGCTGCCATTTCTGTTGCATGTGTACAGGAGGTGGTAAGTAAAGCCTTCGTTGTACCTGATTGTTTTTCGATCCACTGATTGCACCTTTTGGTAAATTCTCCGTCACCACAGATCTTTCTTTTCTCAATTGCTTCTTTAATATAGTCCATTTCCCTTCCCGTATATGGCGGTATATTAAATTGTATCATACATTTATCCTCCAATGTTTATTACAAATATAACTCATTTTATTATGTTTGATGTAAAAAGTACTTACCCTTTTTTCGAATGCTTTTTACAGATAGCCACTGCAATTATATATGCCGCTATCGCTGCCGCTGAAAGCATAACACTGAACCAAAAAGCCGTCGGTTGATATGTCAATTCTATCACATGCTTGCCTTCTGTCAACTCAATTGCCATAAAACCAATGTTTCCTTCCATTATTTCCTGAGTAACTCCGTCTACATAGACCTTCCATCCTTTCACATTCGGAACGGAAAAAATCATGATCCGGTCTTCCTCAAGATCAGCCTGACCCTCGATTCTGTCTTCTTTCCATGCATCCACGACAAAGGCTTCCTTTTGTCTCTCTTTGACACAGGACATGTAGGCTTCCATATCTTCCAAACAAAGCAAACTTTCTGCCTCCTGATCCGATATTTCTTTTAATATGGTATCCGTCCCATCCTCAAGTACCGCACAAAATAATAAAAGCTTTCTTTGTTCCTCATCATTATATTTTTCAAATTTTGATTTTTTTATATATTTTTTATAAGAAATTCCAAAAGACAGGACTTCTTTATTTTCGTATATATCAATATCTCCGACAGATGCCAGGTATTCATATCCATACGGCCATGCTTCCTCAGAGCCATGAACCCTCATCAAATATTTGTAACCTGTCACAGCAGACAGATACACATCCGATCCTACACCCGTCGAATATTTTGAACCCAGATCATTTATAAATGACTCGGGATAAACTTCATTTAAAAACTCAAAAGTCGGACTATTTATGTTCGTATAATAACTGCTGTCGTAAATTCCAAAATATAGCGGTGAACAATAGGGATTCAACGCCGTGCGGACACCACTGATCCGGTAAAGTCCTTCATCCTTCTCTTTAATATAGTGAATCGCCTCAGATAGATCACCGTAATATCCCAATGGATCAGCCTTCATCTGGTCATAAAATTGATTCGCACACTGAGCGCTGACATTGAGTGTTGTCCGCGCTGAATGTCCCATCTCCAATATACAGATCAGACTGACTAAGATCATGCTCCATGCTGAAAAATCTCTTCTTTTGCCCTGCCATCCAAAAAATACCAGCACAATCGTCCACAAAATCAGGAACAAAAATACCCATCTGGTAACATTAAAATCGATGGTCATTCCAAAAAATGATGCTTTCCGTACACACAAAGTGTAT
Organism: Frisingicoccus sp.; assembly: GCA_016298055.1. Lineage (GTDB taxonomy): Bacteria > Bacillota > Clostridia > Lachnospirales > Lachnospiraceae > Frisingicoccus. Next base: position 8,131 of record JAEDDO010000031.1, on the reverse strand, counting down.
ACCCCAATACACATAATCCCCGTGATCACCACACCGATTTTATGAAAGCCACGCCTTTTAATACCGCATTCCAACCCGTATGCTGACATGATGACCATAAAAATAACGATCCACAATGAGGACATCCGATAGGATCTTATCCCCAATTCCTCATTTCTCACAAACATATTCATAATATCTGTGACTGCAGGAAAAATCATATAAGCTGCAGCGGCAATAATGCCTCCAATTATAAATTTCTTTGTACGCTTTTTACTCAGAATCACCGCTTGAGGAATAAGAAAAAATGCTAAAAGACCACAATAAAATATTGGCCGCTCAAGGTAATTCAATGCTCCCGTGTAATTCTGGAATACACCACTGGTGTTCACATCAAATAATGATACGATTCCGGAAAAAAGTACATCTTTGTCCACAATCTTTACGGCTGCTGCCTGATCCGCATATCCTTTCGTCGCTGTGTACCGGGCAGTACCCATTAGAGATCTGCCATAATCGAACAATACCATGCCGGCAATGCAAACTCCCATCAGATAAAGTCCCCCGCAGGACAAAATAAATCTCCAATAATCTCTCGCCGGACGTTTATCATAAAAATATCGCACGGTGGCATAGACAAATAATTCCAAACCATATAAATAAAGATAATATAATCCAAAAGCACAGGCTAAAACCGCAGTGGACACAGGAATCCACTGCCATTTCTTATCCCTATAATAACATTCGGCTGCCCATAGAATAAACATGGCAATATAACATTCATCCCCAAGCAGCCACCAATGTCCCCTGAGAATCAAAACGCCGCAAAGTGCATACATAACACCGGCCACACAGCATACTTCATCCTGAAATTCTAGCTTTTTCAGAAACATCACTGTAAAAAATGTTGCCAGAACCATCTTGAATACCTGCATCCAGGCCGCAGTGATCATCATTGCGGATTCATTCCGGAAGTAACCTGCCAAGATAGGCAAAAGGTTGGTCGGATAAAGAAACTTTATATAACTTTGCTCTGCCCCGAAGCCAACAGAAAAATTCCAAAAGGAAATACCTTTGCCTTCTTTCAGCATATCCACAAAATCTTTATATATTGGCAAAAACTGGGAAAATCCATCGGAAACCGAATATAAGTACGGAGCATTACCCATCAGATATTTATGATAAAGTATGACTGCCAGTATGAAGGTTACTGCTGATGCCGTGGCTGCGGCATTTTTTTTCATACACGATACATACCTGTTCATACACTACCTCCGATTCCGATGTAAACCTAGCCAAGTTCACACAAATATCTTCTCAGTGCATCCTGCCAATCCGGCAGCATGCAAAATCCAGCTTTTCTAAGCTTCTCTTTAGACATACGGCTATTATATGGTCTTGCCGCCTTTGCAGGATATTCTCCTGTAGACAGAGGATTTACTTTAACATCCATACCTGCCTGTCTGAAGATTTCACAGGCAAATTCATACCAGCTGCACAATCCGTCATTCGTCACATGATAAACTCCATAAGCATCGGATAAAATCATATCCATGACAATCTTAGCCAGATCATAGGTATATGTCGGTGAACCGATCTGATCACTTACAACAGAAACTTCTCCCCGTTCTGCACCTACCCGAAGCATCGTTTTGATAAAATTATTTCCGTTGATTCCAAAAACCCAGGAAATACGCAAAATAAAATATTTTTTTACAAACTCCTGAACAGCCAGCTCTCCGTCATACTTTGTCTGTCCATAGACATTTAAAGGCGCTTTTTCGTCATCTTCCTTCCAAAAATTTTCTCCCTGACCGTCGAAGACATAATCTGTAGAAAAATACATCATCGGAATATCCATCTCTTTGCAGACCAAAGCAATATTACGTGTACCATCCACATTAATACGACGGCATAATTCCTGATTATCTTCCGCCGCATCCACAGCCGTATAGGCCGCGCAATGAATCACTGCATCCGGTCTGGACGAAGTCATCACCTCGCGGACCTGCTCGCTGTTACATATATCCATTGATGCCACATCTGTCCCGAACATCTCAATGCCTCTTCTCTCACCTTCAAGAACCACATCGTGTCCGAGCTGACCGTTCACACCTGTCACTAATATTTTCATAACCGATCACCATACATTTTTTCAAAATAATTTGTATACTCACCGCTGATGATGTTCTGCCACCATTCTTTATTGTTCAGATACCATTCGATCGTCTGTTGTATACCTGTATCAAAATTATATTTTGGTTTCCATCCAAGCTCTGTCTCCAGCTTTGTCGGATCAATCGCATAGCGCATATCATGACCCGGACGATCTTTTACATACTTAATTAAACTTTCCGGTTTATTCAGTGCCTTTAAAATCGTCTTTACAACTTCAAGATTGGTCCGCTCATTATGTCCGCCCACATTATAGACTTCTCCGATGCGCCCCTTTCTTAAAATCAGATCGATCGCGGCACAGTGATCCTCCACATGAAGCCAGTCGCGCACATTTTCCCCGGTTCCATAAACAGGAAGTTCCTCATCTGCCAATGCTCTGGAAATCATCAGAGGAATCAGTTTTTCAGGAAAATGATACGGTCCATAGTTATTTGAACAACGGCTGATCGTAACAGGCAGCCCGAAAGTTCTGTGATATGCCAGTACAAACAGATCCGCACTTGCTTTTGAACTGCTGTAAGGACTGGATGTATGAAGCGGTGTCGTTTCTGTAAAGAACAGATCCGGACGATTCAGCGGAAGATCGCCGTAAACTTCATCTGTCGACACCTGATGATATCGTTTAACACCGAACTCTTTCGATGCATCCAGAAGGGTTGTCGTTCCGAGAACATTGGTCACGACAAAAATGGATGGATTCTCAATGCTTCGATCCACATGGGATTCAGCAGCAAAATTGACAACCGCATCAAACTTCTCTTTTTCAAACAAATCAAAAATAAATTTCCGGTCTGCAATATCCCCTTTGACAAATTTATAATTCGGTTTATCTTCTACAGGCTTTAATGTCTCCAGATTTCCTGCATAAGTAAGAAGATCCAGGTTGACAATCATATCCTCCGGATATTTATTTACCATATAATGTACAAAATTGCCGCCGATAAACCCGGCACCTCCGGTTACTAATATTTTCATAAACACTTACTCTCCTTCATACACAAAATTTATATCACTCTCTTCAAGAAGCGGGCCATTCACATCCTTTTCAGAAAGAATCGGCTCCATGCCCTCTAAAAGTGTTCCCCAATCCACAGCTATAGACGGATCATCATAACGTATACCTCTGTCATGCTCTTTTGAATACAGATTATCCACTTTATATTCAAATTCCACATCATCTGTCAATGTCAAAAATCCATGGGCAAATCCTCTCGGTATATAAAACTGGCGTTTATTCTCTGCACTCAATTCCACACTGACCCACTGCTTATAGGTAGGTGATCCTTTTCGAAGATCCACGGCCACATCAATCACTTTTCCCCGTGTACACCGAACCAGCTTCGCCTGTGCCATCGGATTATTCTGAAAATGCAGTCCCCGAAGTGTTCCCTTCTTCGAAGACATGGAATGATTATCCTGAACAAAAACGTTGTGAATACCTAATTGGGCATATTTTTCTGTACTGTAGGTCTCCATAAACCAGCCTCTGCTGTCACCAAAACAATCCGGTTCAATGATCTTTACCCCTGGAATTTTAGTGTCTTTTACTGTCATAATTAAACTCCTCTTTTTCCAAAAACTTACCGTCTAAAATATCTTTCAGATAAGCACCATACTGATTCTTTTTATATGTCTCATAAATAGCCTCTAATTGTTCTCTGGAAATCCATCCTTTTATGTAGGCAATCTCTTCAAGGCAGGCAATCTTACGGTGCTGATGTGTCTCGATGGTACGTACAAAATTTGTAGCATCCACCAGAGATTCATGTGTACCCGTATCCAGCCATGTAAATCCCTGACCGAGAAGCGATACTTCAAGTTCTCCCTGTTCCAGATAGATCCGGTTCAGATCTGTGATCTCAAGCTCGCCTCTGTCCGACGGCTTCAGACTTTTTGCGTATTCCACCACCCGGTTGTCGTAAAAATACAATCCGGTCACACAATAATTTGACTTCGGATGTTCCGGCTTTTCTTCAATAGAGATCGCCTTTCCGTTTTCATCAAATTCCACGATGCCAAACCGCTCCGGATCATCCACATAGTATCCAAAAACTGTAGCTCCGCTTGTTTTTGACGCAGCCGCTTTTAATCGTTTTGCCAGCCCATGACCATGGAAAATATTATCTCCGAGAATCATAGCCACCGAATCCTGACCAATAAACGCTTCACCGATAATAAAGGCCTGGGCAAGACCATCCGGACTCGGCTGAACGGCATAAGATATTTCGAGTCCGAATTCATGTCCGTCACCAAGCAGGGATTCAAAACGCGGTGTATCATCCGGAGTGGATATAATAAGAATTTCCCGGATACCGGCACGCATAAGAACAGCTAACGGATAATAAATCATCGGTTTATCATAAATCGGCAATAACTGTTTTGAAGTTACTTTTGTCAACGGATAAAGGCGTGTTCCGCTTCCTCCTGCAAGAATAATACCTTTCATCTTTTTGCCCTCCTGTAAACTATATTTTTCAAAATTGTAAAGAAAAGATCATCTCTTGTTACACACAATAACAGCACATATACGACCACTCCTACCCCGGTCTGAATCAGTGTCGTATACACTGAAGCACTGCTGTCCTTTCCGACAAACCAGACGATGACAAACATGATTGCGGAAAGAAATCCATATTTTAAAGACCGAAACATAACCGGTATGATCCGTATCTGTTTATTCATGACATAATACTGCATAATAAACACGGTATATTCCGCCGCAATTGTTCCCATAGCCGCGCCTATGAATCCATATTTCGGAATGAACAGTGCATTGATCAAAAGGTTCAGACAGGCACTGACCGAATACGAAATCGTCATGATTTTTGTCTGATTCGTCGCAAGAAAATACTGATTTGCCGACAGACTGCTCGCCGCAATAGCCACAATGATCGGTGCAAGAATTATCATCGCTATGATTGCCGGTTCAAAAGCCGGACCGAGATACCAAGGAATCATCTTATCTGCAATCGCTGCCATACCAAAAGCCACCGGCCATGCCATGAGCATTAATCCCTTAAGTGTAACCTCAAGATATCCCTTAATCTTCTCCAGATTATTTTTTGAAAACTCATTGGCAATTCGAGGCATCATAACAGAACTTACCGCTGTAATCAGAGCAATCGGTGCCTTGATCAGCTTTTCCGCCTGACCGTAGTAAGCAATCTGCTTCGTATCTATGCATATCGCCTCAATCATGACTTTATCAACCTGGAGATATAACGTACTCGCAAACTGAGGCAGAAATACCCGAATCGAAGGTATAAAATGTTTCGTTAAATTCAGCTCTTTAACTTCAACCCTCTCAATATATGGGCGCAGCTGAGGAAATATGCTTAAAGTTCCGATCAACTGAGAAAGGGCGCACAAAATAATATAAAGTACAAAATCATCCGCATCCTTAATAAAAGCAAAAATACAGATAATCGTCAGCATACGCACAATAAAGTTTCTCAAGACCGTAAGACCAAACATCTCCATACCGATAAAAAACCAGGAGACATCAAAAAACATAGCGAAAAGCCAAACAATCTGTATAACGAAAAAAGAACTATATTTATTAAAATGTCCTACAATCAGGAAAATGACCAGTGTGATCCCGAAAACGATCACACGATCGATCATCATCTCCCAGAATACCTTACTTCGTTCATGCTTTGAATCACGGACATAAGCGATCTCTCTCGTTGAATAATTTGTCAGCCCGATCATGCCAAAGGTATAAAATATCTGGGACATGGCATTAATGTAGCTCTCAATACCTATATTTGAAGGTCCAAGTACTCTGGAAAGGTATGGTGCCGTAATCAGCGGAATAATAATTGAAAGCAATTGGGAACAAGAATTAAAAATAAAATTTTTCATGATTCTTCCCATAACTATCTTGCTCTCCTTATCGTATAAAACAAGTCTCCGAACAGACTTTTAAAACGAATGTATTTTCCATCCCATAACATGCACGTCATAAAAAACAGCTCTATCCACGCACACTTTTTATGCTTCAGAACAGCCTGAGCCCTGAGCCGGTCAAATCTCTTTATTTTATTATAAACCTTCATCTCTTTTTCATCAATGCGGCATCGTCTGTGCCATCGGTCCATAATTGAAAAGAGTGCAAGTTTTTCTTTGATTGAAGCTTTTCTGAAATCAATATCCTGCTTAAACTCAAGAACTGACGGATGATCATCTGTACTCATTCCCAACGTATTCTTTCCATGAATACGATATTTTATCAAAGGTGTGTTCAGAAAATAACATCCCCCCTTCATCCCGGATATAAGATTAATCTCCCAGTCGTGAGGCAAAATGCTTTTTGTAGATTTTAAATACATATCTTTCACACATCTTCTGAAAGCCATCGTACATCCCGGCGAAATATTATATCTTAGAAGCATACCGTACTCGATCGGTATGAGCGCATTCTTTCCGCCGGTTTTCTTCATAAACCCATGATTCAAAAATCCTTTTCGCTCTTTATAGGAAATTTCTTTATCGGCTCCGTCAATCAGCATAAAAGCCGAATTAAGTGCCGTGATATGAGGATTATGTTCAAATACAGTTTCTATCTTTTCTAATTTTTCTTTTTCCCAAATATCATCCTGATCACTCAAAAAAATCAGATCGCCTGTCGTCAGACCGATACTCTTTTTAAAATTTTTTCTGTATCCCAGATTCTTCTCATTTTTTATAATACGGCAAAAAGAACACCCCTCTTCAGCCAGTATCCTCTGAAGAATATCGATCGTTGCATCTGAAGAACCATCGTCACAGATAATAATTTCATCCGGTATCCTTGTCTGATGCAAAAGTGACCGGATCTGTTTTTCAATGTAGGCTTCACCATTATAGGTTGTCATTGCAATAGAAATTTTCATTTCTTATTCCGCCCCTTATATCTCTTATATTTTACTGCAAATTTCAATATATCCCGAAAAATACACACGCGCCATGTCAACATCTGACGAAAGCCGGCATGACTGTCCGCCGATGCATTATGACCATGTCTCCTGTAACAGATCAATGGTTTCTCCAATATCTTTGTTTTTCCTGTAATCTCACCGACAAGACCGATCCACTGATCATGCATCGGCAGATCTTTTGGAAAGGGAAGGATAAACTTTCGCATCTCTTTTCGGAAAGCCATACAGCAGCCAATATAAGAATTCTTTATCAGGTTTTGTAGAACTCCCTTACGGCAGCCTCTTTTTTTCATAAAAGAAGGCTCTATGCAAACACCCTCTTCATCCACGATCTGTGCATCGTGCATTACCACACTGACGGATGGATCCCGGAAACATTCAAGTACACTGTCAACCTTTCCTTCCTTCCACACATCATCCTGATCACTCAAAAACAAAATATCTTTTTTGCAATGCCGGATCGCATTCTCAAAATTTGAAATGAGCCCCTTACCCTGACCACGGACAAGACGCACTCTCATATCTTTCCCGGCAAAAGAACGAATGATTTCTTCCGTTCTGTCAGATGAAGGATCAAGAGAAATAACAAGTTCATCCTCCGGTCGTAACTGGGATAAAATAGACTGAATCTGAGCTTCTATATAATGCTCTCCATTATAAGCAGCCATGGCTACTGAAACCGAAAAATCTTTTTTATTCATAAACACTTACCGCCTCACCCATTCCATCACTCACATTCTGCACACTAAGTAACGATATCAAAATGATAATAGACATACCGGTAAAACAAATCAAAAGCGGATTTGTCTGTACACAGACAGCCATACTGACAGTCAAAAATGCCCATGTGGATATACGGTTTTTGTGCTTTATTCCACGCCGTATCTGCAAAATGACCTGAGCACCGAATAAGACCAACCAGATTCCCATGCCGACAATACCTATTTTCATCATCAGGGCAAAAAACTGCATCTCATAGGAGAAAGGCGAAACTTCTGATCGAAGATACCCCTCCACATAGCTTCCGTATCCCCATCCTAAAACCGGTGATTGGA
>JAEDDO010000181.1 GCA_016298055.1 Frisingicoccus sp. | reverse complement strand
GGTCTTTTTTCAGGTTGACAATGAGTTGACGGGAGTAACCTTTTGTTCGAAGAAAGTGTTCAATTTTAATCGGTGAGGTTTGGTCAGACAGGGTGTAGGTAAGTGTTCGATTCATAAAATGCTCCTTTATGTTTTCTGAAAATTATGATATCATAGAATAATACTTGGGTCAAAAGGTCAAAAGATTTTGGAGAATAGAAATGAAAACAGCAGAAGATTTGAGAGCATTATTGCAGCGTATCGACCATAGAAGCTATCCGGCCTATAAGGATTTGCGCGGAAGCTATGATTTTACGGATTATATTTTAAATATTGATCATGTGCAGGGGGATCCCTTTGCTTCACCATCGAAAGTGAGTCTGTGCGTGACCGGAAAGCGTTCGGCGATTCCGGCAAAGTTATATGAAAACAGACAGCGGAGAATCATCCTCCAAGACTATTTGCTCAGACAGTTCGGAATTCAGGCAGATCAGGCAGCCTTTAAGGCAAAAGGTTCAGGAAAAAGCGGTTTGATATCGGTAAGCCGGTGCGGGCAGGAGATTCTTGAGCGGGGGGCATGCAGCATCACTGAAAATACAGGAGATATCCTGCTCCGACTTGAAGTGGGACTTCCGGCCAACGGGCGAACGATCAACAGCAGAGAGGCCATACGGATATTTTTTGAACTGATTCCGGTGTGTGTGGAAAAATCTTTATATTATAAGGCACTGAACAGTGCTGTTTTAGAGGAAAATGCAAAGCTTGCCGATAATCAGGCATATATTCGGAAATATATGAAAGAACATGATCTTTGTGCCTTTGTTGCCGACGGCTCTATTCTTCCGAGAGAATCGGGGATATCTCAGAAGCCGATGAAAGGCGCCGTCAGATTTAAGTCTCCCTCATCAATGCAGGGTGAGATAGCGGTTCCTCACGGAAATCCGCTGACGGGAATGTTTGTGAAAAAGGGAGTGACGTTGATCGTTGGCGGAGGATATCACGGAAAATCCACGCTTTTAGAGGCTCTTGAGCGCGGCGTTTATGATCATATAGGGGGTGATGGACGGGAATATGTTCTTACGGATGAGAGCGCTTTTAAAATTCGTGCCGAGGATGGAAGAAGTATAAAAAATGTGGATATTTCCATGTTTATTAATGGACTTCCGAATGGAAAGGATACACAGCATTTTCATACGGAGGATGCCAGCGGAAGTACGTCCCAGGCAGCCAATGTGATCGAAGCGATGGAATCGGGCAGCAAGGTTCTTCTCATTGATGAGGATACGAGTGCAACGAATTTTATGATTCGGGATGAACTGATGCAGCTTGTTGTCAGCCGGGAGGCGGAACCGATTACGCCTTATATTGATCGCATCCGGGAGTTGTATGAAATCTATGGAATATCTTCAATTATTGTCGCAGGCAGCTCGGGTTCTTATTTTCATAAGGCAGATCACATTATCCAGATGTGTCGGTACATTCCTGAAGAGATTACAGATCATGCAAAAGCTGTGGCGAAGAAGTATCCATTAACAGGCAATCCTCCTGCTGCATCCAGCCATCCTTCTTTTGACAGAAGACCGGTCAGTGTGGATCGAAAGGGAAATGACCGGACAAAGATCAAGGTCATGGGAAGAGATGGCATTCAGATCAACAGGGAAAATATTGACCTTCGTTACGTGGAGCAGCTGGTGGATGCACAACAGCTTGTCATGCTCGGGTATATGCTTGATTATGCAGGTAAACATCTGATGAATGGCAGACTGAGGATGGATGAGATCGTTGAGAAGTTATGGCACATGGTTTGGGAAAAAGGGATGTCTTCTATATGTGAAAACAGCTATTTATCCTCCGGTTTTGCCATGCCGAGAAAACAGGAAATATTCGCCTGCTTTAATCGGTGCAGAAAACTTAAAATGTGAGGTTTTCTTGACAAAGGGAACGGTGGAAACTATAATAATATCAGCAGAGCTGCAGGCTGGATAAGCTCTGCTGATCGCTATTTTAACGATATATTAAAGTTAATAAGGGAGGAATTATCTTATGGATAAGAAAGTTTCAGCATTAATTAATGATCAGATCAACAAAGAATTATATTCGGCTTATCTTTATCTGGATTTTGCAAATTACTATGGATCTGTAGGTCTGGACGGATTTGAAAACTGGTATCGCATTCAGGCACAGGAAGAACGTGACCATGCAATGCTGTTCTATCAGTATTTACAGAACAACGGCGAAAAGGTGACATTAGAAGCCATCGCAAAACCGGACAAGGTATTAGACAGCCATATGGCTCCGTTGAAAGCCGGATTAGAACATGAACAGTATGTAACTTCCCTCATCAATACGATTTATGAGGCTGCTTTTGAAGTAAAAGATTTCCGCACAATGCAGCTTTTAGACTGGTTCGTAAAAGAACAGGGCGAAGAAGAGAAGAACGCATCTGACATGATCACAAAGATGGAACTTTTCGGTAATGATGCGAAAGGTTTATATATGCTGAATTCTGAACTTGGTGCACGTGTATACTCCGCACCGTCTTTAGTACTTTAATTATAGCGTACATAAAAAAGAAGTCTCCGTACAGAAAGAATCTGACGGAGGCTTTTTTTAGATGATTTTTGTGGACCAGTCCTGACAGTTCCAGACCTGAGTGACCACATCCTGATAAAATTCCGGTTCGTGACAGATTAAAAGGATACTTCCTTTATATTCCTTAAGAGCCCGTTTTAATTCATCTTTTGCGTCCACATCCAGATGGTTTGTCGGCTCATCCAGAAGAAGAATATTGGTTTCTTTATTAATAATTTTGCAAAGGCGTACTTTTGCCTGCTCACCACCGCTTAAAACACGGACCTGGCTTTCGATATGTTTGGTTGTCAGACCGCATTTGGCGAGGGCGGAACGCACTTCATACTGGGTATAGGAAGGAAATTCTTTCCATATTTCTTCAATACAGGTTGTCCGGTTGTCTTTTTCCCCTTCCTGTTCAAAATAACCGATATACTGATAATCACCCAGATGGACAGTGCCCGAATAAGGTTTTGTGAGACCGAGGATACTCTTTAAAAGGGTTGTCTTACCGATACCGTTTGCACCGACAAGGGCAATTTTTTCACCGCGTTCCATTCGTATGTTTAAAGGTGTGGTTAACGGCTCGTCATAGCCGATGACAAGATCATTTGTTTCAAAAATAACCTTTCCGGATGCTCTGGCTGTTTTAAAATTAAATTCCGGCTTTGGTTTTTCTTTTGCAAGCTCGATCAATTCCATATTATCCAGTTTTTTCTGGCGGGACATGGCCATATTTCGTGTAGAGACCCGGGCCTTATTTCGGGCAACAAAATCTTTTAACGCGCTGATTTCCTGCTGCTGACGGTTGTAGGCCGCTTCCAGCTGGGCTTTTTTCATGGCATAGACTTCCTGGAACTTGTCATAATCTCCCGGATAACGGTCAAGATTTTGATTTTCCATGTGGTAGATCAGATTGATGACGCTGTTGAGGAAAGGTATGTCATGGGAAATGAGAATGAAAGC
>JAEDDO010000180.1 GCA_016298055.1 Frisingicoccus sp. | reverse complement strand
TTCGAAAGAAGATGTCTCTGTAGACTTTGATGGTCAGACATTTGGAAATCTTCCTGTTGATCTGTCTATTGTGCCGGGAGCACTCAAACTGATTGTGCCATAAAAAGGTGCCGTTTGTTACGGCACCCTTTTTTGATTGTGTCAGCAGGATTTATTTCTGCCGATATTTTCGATAAAGTGGCAGACTTCCTGCCAGGATTTCAGAAACTGAATACAGCATTGATCTATACATTTATGATCATAGCAGAGAATGGAACATTTTCTGCGTAAAGGATTCTTTTTTTTAGACATCGAATCACTCATATACAGATTGTTATTAATCAGTATATGCACAGGCAACGAGGCGGTGAATCGGATTGCCGAGGGCAGAAAATTTGGCTTCATATTCTGTCATTACATTGCCTTCAGCGTATTCGCTGTGGTGAAGATCATAAGTCACATTCATAAGGTGCCATCCGGCGGCTTCCACTTCTTCGAGTGAAAAGTCAAAAAGCGGTCGATTGTCTGTTTTGAAAATGACTTGTCCGTCTCTCTTTAAAATCTCCCGGTATCGATTCCAGAAATCTCTGTAGGTCAGACGTCTTTTGGCATGGCGGTCCTTTGGCCATGGGTCTGAAAAATTCAGATAAATTCCGGAAATTTCATCCGGTGCAAATACATCAAGGATCATCTCCGCATCCATTCGTATAAAGCGAAGATTTTCCGGCGGGTTTTCTTCACATTTTTCAAGAGCTCGAACGAGTACGCTGGAGTATTTTTCAATTCCGATAAAATTCTTGTCCGGATTTCTCCGGGCCATTTCAAGAATAAACTGGCCTTTGCCCATGCCGATCTCAATATAAAGAGGAGCAGTGTTTTTAAAAATCTCCTGCCAGTGTCCTTTTATTTCGGTAATATTCTGGATAACAAGCGGATTTGCCGCGATTGTTTCCCGGGAACCTTTAACATTTCGTAAACGCATATTTTTTTAATCCTTTCTTTATTGTTCAGGAGGGAAGTCCTCGTCTTTAAGATTCATTGTTTCAAATTCTTCCCTGAAGTCTTCATCCACAGGAATTTCATAGGACTGATATTCCTTTGTGTTGCTCAGATCCGGACGAATGTGTTTTTTCTGGAGCATATGGTTGATCAGCTTGCTGACAAGATAAGTACATACCGCAGCAATCGGAACACCGAGGAACATGCCGAAAACACCGGCCATTGCGCCTCCGACAGTAATTGCAAAAATAATGGAAATCGGCTGAAGACCGGTAGATTTTCCAAGGATCTTAGGACCGATAACGGAACCGTCCAGCTGCTGAATGGCAAGTATCAAAACAGCAAAAATCAGTGCGGATTTCGGATTGATGATCAAGAGGATGATCACACCCGGAACAGCTCCGATAAACGGGCCAAAATAAGGAATCATATTGGTAATACCCACGATCAGGCTGATGATTAATGCATACGGCAGCTTTAAAATACACATACATATAAAGCACAAAATGCCGATAATTGTGGAGTCGATCGTCTTTCCGATAATGTACTGGCTGAAAATGTGGTTGCAGTCAGACAGAGTCCGGAACAGGGAGAGACAGACATCTTCCGGAAAAATGGCGTAAGCCACACGCTTTAATGACTTGATCAGTTTGTGTTTGCTGAACAGTAAGTAGCAGGAGATAACAAAGGCCAGAATAATATTAATAAGCCAACCGATGATCGAAAGTCCTGCATTATATAAAAAGGGTAAGACAGTGTCCGACATAAACGTACGGAAAAGATTAAATAATTCCGGCATTACGTCATTGGCTGTGTCGGACAGAAAGGACAAATCCGCATATGGAATCAGACTGTCCAGAGATTCCAGCATGTGTACAGTGTTCTGGTAGAGTACCGGAGATACACGAATCAGCTGACTAATGCTGCTTATGATCTGGGGTACGATAAAGATAAACACAAGTATTATTGCACCGATCAGTATGGCATAGGCTAAAAGCATTGAGAGAAGCAGATGAAATCTGCGAAAATGGTTTTTCAATGATTTTTTAAACAGAAACTGGTCGATGTTTCTTACCAGTGGATTGACAAAATAGGCAATCAAAAAGGCAAGGAGGAAAGGTGAAAAAACAGAAATGATCTCACCGATCTGCTCTTTTGTAGACTTCCAGTTGTTTGTAAAACGGAAAATCAGCAAACATATGGCAAAAGTGATAATTGTATATACGCTGATGGTGAAATATTTGCTGTTAGACCGGAAAAGTTTTTTCTTTTTTGAAGATTTATCCATTATTTTCATCTCCTATCATGTGAATATTCATATGTGGATAGTCCATGGCAATATGATGCCGGTCAAAAGATTGCTTGATTTCTTCCATAAGTGTGTAATAACCATCCCAGTATAAATCTGTAGGAACCCATGCATGGATGACATATTGGATGGCGCTGTCCTGATAATCACGAAGATGGACGTCCGGGGCAGGATCCGTCAGAAAATCGGGATAGGCATTGATGGCTTCAAAAAGTGCTTCTTTTACATCCTTTACAGCTGCTGAGTAGGAAGCACTGACAAAAATCTCAATTCGTCTCTTCTCCTGGGATGTGTAGTTTACAATACGGCCTTCGGATACCTGACTGTTCGGAAGAAGAACCATTTTGTTTTCCAGAGTAAGGAGCTTTGTATAAATAAGACCGGTTTCAGCAACCCTCCCGGAAAGATTGTCCAGCTCAATAAAATCACCTACGGAAAAAGGGCGGGTAAACAAAATGGTCAATCCGCCGCACACATTCGACAAAAATCCCTGTATGGAAAGGGAAATTGCCAGACTGACAACGCTCAGAAGGGCAACCAGAGAAGTGGTCGGTATTCCGAGATAATCTGTTATGATGATAATGCATATAAAAGTAATGATGATTTTTAAGCCGTGCATCAGAAAAATCTTTATTGAACGATCAAGAGAAAATCGATCAATGATGCGACCGAAAATTTTTAACAGAATCCTGCTGGCAATAAAACAGACAAGAATGAGAAGAAGAATATGAAATAATTTCTCAACGGTCAGAGATCCTACTGAAAATTTTAAAATAGTCGTTAATGTTTCAATATTCATGTTTTGCGCACTTTCAAGTGTCTTTCCTTTCTTTAGCATAATTCTTTTCCTATTATATTACAAAAAAACCATAGCGGATATAAAAAAATCTTAAATATTTTTAAAAAAAGTTAAAAAAAACACTTGCATATTTCAGTAAATGAGTATATAATCTATTTTGCACTGAAAAAAACGCGCTTTTAGCTCAGCTGGTAGAGCACCTGACTCTTAATCAGGGTGTCCAGGGTTCGAGCCCCTGAAGGCGCATTCCAAAGCACTGTTTTCGATGACATAAGAGCACCGGGGATGGTGCTTTTTTCTGTTAAAAAGACCTGAAAAATCTTTGGACATATCTGTTAACATGTTATAATAGAAAAAGATTTTATGTTGGGAGCGAAAGATATGATTTGTAGAAGATGCGGAAAAAAACTGGATAAAGATGATCGGTTCT
>JAEDDO010000179.1 GCA_016298055.1 Frisingicoccus sp. | reverse complement strand
ACAACAAAAAACCACGAAAGCTGATATAAATATCAATACTTCGTGGTTTATGTTTAATCCGTGTCTTTAGCTTTATGCTAATATCTGCTTCATTGTAACTTAAATAATGCTGTCTGTCAATACAGTTTTTCTCTCAAAATGACTGATTATAATACCCACCGTGATCAGTACAAGAGCAAGAATGCCCTGAATGACGGAAATACCGGCATCTTCCTTAAGGCAAACAGCCGACAATATCACCCCAAAAACCGGTGTCATAAAACAAAACACAGCGACTCTCGAAACCGGATTATATTTGAGCAGATGGCTCCATATCGTGTAGGCCATTGCCGATGCAAACGCCAGATAGAAAAGCATAACCAAGGCCTTCCCGGAGACAGTCGGAATGCGTCCTCCCATGATCAGACCCACAAGTGTCATGACGATTCCTCCGATCAGAAACTGATATCCGCTCAACATCACTGTATTGTCTGTTTTTGAATAGTTCTTCATAATGGCCGAAGATACCGCATAAGCCACTGTCGATAAAAGAACAAGGCCTTCTCCCTTAAAACTTGCCGATAAGGAAAGTCCTTCCGGCTTCAGATTAATAAGAACAACTCCGGCAAAGCCGACAAAACATCCGATGATTTTTTCTCTCGTCATTTTCTCCTGATGAAAAATGAGACTGGCCGTTAAAATAGCTATAAAAACATTCGATCCGACAATAATAGAGGCTTTCGTCCCCGGTGTATGTGCCAGACCGATATAAAAAAGGACATATTGGAGAATCGTCTGAAACATACTGACCGTAAATGCATGTCCCCATTCCTTCCCGGAAGGTTTCAAAAAGTATCCGGATGTCACACTGCCATACAAAATAACCAGAATTCCTGCAAGGAAAAAACGGCACCCCCCAAATAAAATCTGAGCTGCCGCATCTCCCGACGGAATATGAAACCATTCATAACCGATCTTTATCCCCGGGAAGGCACTCCCCCATAAAAAGCAGCTGACGGATGCCAGAAGGCATACCACCCAGGGTTTTGTATATTTACTCATCTTTACAGTGTACGGTACAGATCTTCATACTGACGTGCGGATGCATTCCATGAAAAATCAGCAGCCATGCCACGGTCAATGATCTTATTCCACTCCTGTTTATCCTCATAATAAACTTTCTTTGCAAGATTAATGACATTCATCATATCATGTGCATTGTAATTCGTGAAACTGAAACCTGTACCTGTCGACTCATACTGATTATAAGGCTGTACGGTATCTCTCAATCCGCCTGTCTCACGAACGATCGGTACTGTACCATATCTGAGACTCATCAACTGACTGAGACCGCAAGGCTCAAACAGAGACGGCATAAGAAAAGCATCACATGAAGCATAAATCTTATGTGAAAGCGGATCCGAATAGAATATATTCGCGGATACTCTGTCCGGATACTTCCATGCGTAATGCTTAAACATACCTTCATAACGGCTGTCACCCGTTCCGAGAACGACAAGCTGTACATCCTTCGCGCAGATCTGATCCATCATATATGCTACCAGATCCAGACCTTTCTGATCTGTCAATCGGGATACGATACCGATCATAAATTTATCTTTATCCTTCTCAAGACCCAGTTCTTCCTGGAGTGCCAGCTTATTCTTTACTTTAAGTTTGCGGAAATTATTGGCATTATACGGAGATACGATCTTGTCATCTGTCTCCGGATTATACTCATCATAATCAATTCCGTTCAAAATACCGCTGAGCTGACCGGACCGTGCACTCATCAGTCCGTTCAGGCCTTCACCGTAAAATGCCATCTTGATCTCATCCGCATAACTTGGACTTACAGTTGTGATCCAGTCCGCATAGACAAGACCACCCTTCAGATAATTGGCACTTCCATAGGACTCAAGCTTATCCGATGTAAACAGATATCCCGGCAGTCCTGTAATACGCATGATATCTTCCTGATTCCAGCGGCCCTGGAACTTCAGATTATGAATGGTCATCACTGATTTCATCTCTGAGAAGAAATCTCCCCGGCAAAAATCAGTCTTTAAATAAACCGGTACGAGACCTGTCTGCCAGTCATGACAATGAATAACATCCGGCTGAAAATCGATCAGAGGAAGAATAGAAAGTGCTGCCTTGCTGAAATATGCAAACTTCTCTAAATCCCAGATACCATCTTCATATGGTTTCGGACCATAAAAATAATACTCATTATCAATAAAATAAAATGTAATTCCGCTCCATACCATCTCCATAACGCCGACATAACGATTCTCACCGGCAAAATCCATATAAAAATGGGTGCGATATTTCATCTGTTCACGATATTTCTCAGGTATCGCACGATATTTCGGAATAACAACACGAACATCAAATTCTTTCGGATCAAAGGACTTTGGCAATGTTCCCGCAACGTCTGCCAATCCGCCTGTCTTAATAAAAGGTACTGCTTCCGACGCAACAAATAATATCTTCTTCATAAAAAACCGTTCCTCCCTCAACGACATTTATTGTCTATATTATACAATATTTGGAGAAACATTGAAAGCTATTTTAACTTTTTGTTTTATATTCTAACCGCATTTTATCCGAAATCAGGGCAATAAACTCTGAATTTGTCGGTTTTCCCTTGCCTGTATTGATCGTATATCCGAATAATTCATTAATTGTATCCATCTTCCCACGGCTCCATGCCACCTCGATCGCATGGCGTATGGCACGTTCAACCCGGCTCGGCGTTGTCTGATTCATTTTTGCTATCGTAGGATAAAGTACCTTTGTGATCGAATTAATGACATCTCTGTTCTCTACAGACATAATAATAGCATCCCTCAAATACTGATACCCCTTAATGTGGGCCGGGACGCCAATCTCATGAATAATATTTGTAACGTCCGTTTCCAGATTCTGCGTCATGTACTCTGCCGGATTTTCAGCAACCATCGGATGCTTTGCATGCAGAAGTTTTGTACGCTTATCCTTTTGTATCTGACGTACTTTATTCAAAACAACTTCATTATCAAAGGGTTTCATTATGTAATAACTGGCACCGAGACTGAATGCATCTTCGGTAATATTTTCCTGACCGATCGCCGATATAATAATAAATGCCGGTTTTTTCTTCAGATTCTTTTCCTGATTGATCTTCTGTAAAACTTCCAACCCATCGAGCTTTGGCATAATTAAATCCAAAAGAACCACATCCGGTTCCTTTTCACGAATCAAAGTCAGTGCCTGTAACCCGTCTGTGCCCTTACCAACGACCGTAATATCCGCATCTTCTTTTAAAATGTTTTCCAAAAGCATCACCATACGTTCATTATCATCCACAATTGCCACATTTATCTTACTCACGCCATTCTCCTCCTTTTTTTGCGAAACTATATGTATTATATTATCTGAAAAAGGCATATCGCAAGAATAACCAATCGCAATGTTCGACTGTGGCTGACAGTCTTTGACATGAGAAAAACTCTGTCGACAATTTCCTGCAAAAAAGATTTTAAAAAACATCATATCTTCTGCTTAAATTACAGGTATG
>JAEDDO010000030.1 GCA_016298055.1 Frisingicoccus sp. | reverse complement strand
TGCAGAGTGTAAAAGCCGGATTGATAAGGGACTGATGACGGATGTTCTTGATGAATTTGATCATGTACTTGGCAGGAGCGTGGATACTTATTCAGATGAAGTGGATGAGACACAGGCAAATCAGATGATTGAGGCAGCAATCGACCAGTATTATATTCAGCAGGATAAAAATGGAATGCTGTTATTTATGGAAGTTATGGTAACAAGAATGCAGCAGGCAGGAGAAGTTATTGTTCCATATATCACGGAAAATCCTTTTATGTCGGAAGAACAGATAAGTAAAGTAAAGGCTGGTGACACGATTTCGCTTGACCATGATGTAAGACTTAAAATAGAGACTGTAAAAGATTCTGATGAAAAAGAATGGATTGGAGTATTTACATCTTCTGAAGAGATGCATAAGGGTTCTGCTGGAAATGTGCAGATGAATCAGTCTATTGAATCAATACTTCGTCTGGCACTTAATTGGGAACAGGTGAATGGAATTGTGATTAATCCGTTTGGTAAGTATATTCAGATGACAAAGAAGATGATAGAGCTTTTAATCAATGGGTATGAATATAATGAGAATGAAAGGAAGAGCAAAGATGATGAGAACAATTAAAGTTACAGGAAAAGGGAAAATAGCAGTAAAGCCGGATAAAATCCGGTTATATGTCAACAAGGAAGAACTTTGCAAAGAATATGAAGATACTCTCCGAAGGTCAACAGAAGATACAGAGCTTCTCAAGGATTTGTTTGAGAAACTTGGTTTTCAGAGAAAAGACCTTAAAACAGTATATTTTAATGTCGATACAGAATATGAAAGCTATCAGGACAGAGATAAGAGCTGGAAGCGAAGATTTAAAGGTTATAAGTATAATCACCATATGAAAATAGAGTTTGCAGCTGATAATAAAAGATTAGGGCAAGTCCTTTACGCTTTGGCTCATAGCTCATTAAGGCCAGAGTTTTCTATTGAGTATACAGTGGCAGATGTAGAAAAATGTAAAAATGAGCTGTTACATAAAGCAATCGAGGATTCCATTCAAAAGGCACAGGTGCTTACAACAGCAGCAAATGTGAAATTGGGTGAAATACAGGCAATTGATTATTCTTGGGGAGAGATAGATTTTGTAACAAAGCCATTGAATGAAATGAGATTAATGGAGTGTACGGAATGTGAAATGAGTGCACCGGGAGCATATGATATAGATATTGAGGCAGACGATATTAATGTTACTGATACGGCAACTGTAATATGGGAAATTGCATAAAGAGGAAGATATAAATAGATTAGACGAAAAGCAAGAGGCACCGTTAAAGTAGGTACCTCCTTCTTTTTAGAGAGTTAGCTCTTTTTCTGATATGGGAATTTGCATCTCCGGAGCATTAAGTAGTGCTGTGAAATTCTGTCTAATGATATTCAGTGTCTTCTGCTTTTTCTGCAATTCTTGTTTTTCCCGGACAGTAGCAGCTTGTTCAGATTCAAGATTTTCTATCCTATTCTGGATTTTATTAGAGCTTGGGATTTTGGTAACACCGAGATCCTGAAGCTCTTTTTTTAGTGAATCGTGCAGTTGGTATTCTGCTTGATGTTTGGTTCGGTATGCTTTTGGATTTTTAGCAGATTTGCAATCTTCAATCACTTTTCGGCAGAGACGGTAAGAATCACAGTGTTTTTGAATGATTTTCTGTGTGCTCAGCTCACTGTTGATTTGCGTTATTCTTTGATCAGCCGCTTTAACAGAAGCATCAACATCAGAAACATGCTGTTGGAAATCTTCATAATTCAGCAGGTTATTTTCGGAAAGATAGTTGAAGGTGCGTGCCGCTTCTTTCAGGTTATTTAGTTTTGCCCATCGTTCAAATCCTTCTCGATTGCCGGTCGTAACATAAGTGGAGATATTGATATACAGGCGAGCTTCTCTGGACAGATGCCTTGGAGCTTTTATTTTGTTACGGTTTTTTGCCAAACGGATGCGGACATTTTCTTCTGAATAATAGCTTCCAAGAGATTTCATATAAGTGAAGTTTTTCTGTTCCGGTGCACGGAAGGACAGGTGTTTTCCCTGTCGGACTTCATATCCGGCTAACTGCATTTTTTGTAAAAATTCCTCATAGTTGATGGAAGTCCAGATTGCTTTATCAACTGCAACACGTAGCTTGGCTTTCCAGCTGGTGCCACGATGATATTCCATGTTCTCCTTATAACTTTTGCCTTTTTCTCCGGTTGGCATACTGGTGGCAAGTCCATTTTCATGGCAGATACGATTACTGATCCGGCAGATTTTATGGTAGCTCCGCTTATTGGAAACATACTTGTGATGATCAACAAAACTTGCTGCATTAAAGATGATGTGGTTATGGATATGATTTTTATCAACATGGGTGCTTATCACATATTCATATTTTCCTTTCAGTACTTCGTTTGCAAATTGTTGCCCTAAGCGATGGGCAGTTTCGGCATCAACTTCTCCAGGTTTAAATGACTGGATCAGATGAAATGCCAGGTTATCACCTTTGTCCATTCCATTCTTTTTTGCCATTTCTCTTGTCATAGAAAATTCAAGATCTGCAGTTTCCGGGGAACAGCCAAAACTGGAAACTAACAGTTTTTCATCTGTTTTATCTGGATTCGTGATGTAGTCCAGAGCTTTCTTGTCTGTTACTTTAATTGGGAAGATCTTAAGATACGCCATAATTCTTTCACCATCTCTTTTAATTCTTGCTTTTCTTCCGGATACAGATCACCGGTGCTGTTTACTTTTTTGGCAATCTGATTAATATTCACACCGATCTTATGCATTTCCTCATACTGTTTCTTCAGTGGAGTGGTATCGGTGTTGACGATGTAACCGTCGATTGCCATTTTACGAAGATAAGCTCCCATATTTTTTGTCTTTGATTCAATCATCTTTCTACGAATAAGCTTTTTTTCTTCTGGGGAAACACAAAACAAAATCTGTATATTTCTTTTTCTCTTTGCCATAGGCAGATTCTCCTTTCTTTGGTTCTTCGAAGTAGTGACTTCTGTGTTTTTAATTTAGGGCAGGGTTCCCTAAATTGCTGGTTTTCCGGAAGTGTATATACACTTCCTGTCCTTGCTATTTACCGGTGGCACAGCCGCCGGAAGAGAGTCTTAAAAAAGAACCCTCTATAAATAAGGTACTGAGAGAAGAAAAAGAGGACATCGAAGCTCAGAAGTATGACGCAAGCATGATTCTGTGGTATAGTAAAATCTGAATGAAAAAGAAGAAAAGAGGTCAAACCGATGTCACGGAAAAACCATAAGATGATAGATGGGAGATTACTGCAAACGAATAAGAAGTATTCCCAGTTAAAAATGAAGCAGAAAGAAAAGATTGCGGAATGGATGTTTCAGGCAACCAGAGATTATTATATGAAAAAATGTACTTTTCCGAGTGACAAACATCTGGAAGAAGTGGTGGATTCTGTTTATGAAAAAATTGAAGATGCAGAAATCTGGATTCCGTATGGAGAGGTCTTCAAGCATTATAAATCCAAACGATCGGATATCAACAAACGTGTCAGAAAATCTCTGAATGAAAAAGAAGAGAGTCAGATTGAGAAGGTCTGTTTTATGAATATGTGTATGATTCAGGATCATAAAGGGAATGTACTGGCTCTGGATAAAGTAAATGATAGCTATACCGGTACAACTTTTCCAGGCGGTCACGTAGAAGCAAATGAGATTTTTCAGAAATCTATGATTCGGGAAGTCTGGGAAGAAACAGGACTTACGGTTGAAGCACCGAAGCTTGGAGGATTATATCATTGGCATAAGAGCGGAGTGCACTATGTTATTACCTTGTATAAAGCGGATAAGTTTACCGGAGAATTAAAGAGTTCTGAGGAAGGAAGAGTTTATTGGATTCCGCTGGAAGAGTTAAAAACAAAAGAACTTGCTACAGGTATGGAACACGTTTTGCGGATTCTGGAATCAGAGAAGGTGGACGAGTGCTATATGCATCTGGAAGCAGATGGATATGTGGGAGACTTGTATTAAAGAATTACATGAGAAATGGCTGCCTGCTCATTGGAGAAAAGACAGCCATTCTTTATAAGATACATCATTCATCTATTCTGTTTTTTGCGGTTCGTTTTTGGAAGTGAAATTAATATATTTGGCACGTTGTAAAATTGAAATAACTGCATCAATGCTTTCAGGATTGGAGAAGCTCATGATAAAAGGTTCTTCTTTAAATTCCATGGGTTCGAACCCAGGATTCTGATCTGGATTCTTGAGTATATGGATGGGACGTGCACTCTGATTATAAAATGCCAGTTGTGCGGAATCTGTAGTGTTACCGATGACACCAATGCCTACATCCCCTTTTCCAAAGTCTATTCTATGTTTATTTAAGTTGATCATTTTCAAAAATCTCCTTTTTCAAAAATAGCATATTTAGTAATTTTCTATTATTCCCGAAGTAGGGATATCTTTTAAAAAGTCACTGTTGGAAGTAATCGGAGAATCTACAATCTGAACGCCGCTTCGTTTCATCATTCGGAATTTGAAATCAAGAAGTTCCGGTGGAACTTTCAGTTCTGCGGCAGCCTGGAAAAAGGACATATCAGCGTTAAGCATCTCCAGGACATCTTCATCTTCCAGAAGATAATCAGCGGCAAAGCAATTCGCTTCATATTCACATTGTGATACTCCATCGAATAATTCAAAATCATGAAAACACTTGATCTGAAGGGTTTTCTGATGAAGGAGTGCGTGACCGATCTCGTGGATCAGGATAATCTGCTGTATGATTTCCGGTAGGTCGCAGTTAATGACGATGCAGGTCTTTCGACATTCCCGCATACAGAAGCCTTTGCAACAGTTTGGATCAGTTCCAAGCGGAAGCTTCTTAACAATAATATGCATAGCGGCTGCAAGGCGGTACGGATCACTTTCCTGATATTTTGTTTTTACTTTATTAACAGTGTCTCTTATACATTTTGAACTCATAAAAACACCTCGATATTTCATAAGATAGTTTGCTACAAGTATAGAGTAGCAAAAGTGCTGTACGAAAATACGGACACCTATGAATCACTTTCCGTTTCAGTGTTTTTCTTTTTCCGTCCAAATGTCTTTTTAGCTTCCATCTTACAGGAAAGATATGCTTTGGTTACAGCTTGATAGAAAGCATCTTTTGCTTCTTCGTCAAGTTCGCCACCAGCGAAAAGAGCACGGTTGGCTTCGAGAATCTCATTGATGTCCTTGGCTCCTTTTTCACCAAGCTGTCCATTGACTTCATCAATATAATCCATTTTTTCAATTCCATAAGAAGGATCTGTAATCTCGTCATGTTTTAAATAATCATAAGAGACATTTAATGCATGAGCGAGCTTTCTCATAGTAGAGATTCGTGCGATGGTGCCGGAACTTTCATAAGCTGCGATTGCACGCTGTGATACGCCGACCAGTTCTGCAAGTTCTTTCTGCGTCAGATGATTCTGTTCTCGTTGAAATTTAATCTTGTCTGAAAAATTCATAGTGGGATCCTTTCCAAGTTTTTGAAATCGTAACTTCATCAACTTTATAAAAACTATTGACAGAGTTCATTATCACGTATAAAATACAAACAAATGTTCGTGAAGTTAGTAGAAATTATAATTCAAAAACTTCACAAAGTCAATATGAAGCAAAGAAGTTTTATTACGATTTTTAGACTGGTAGGTGAATGTTATGAGCAGGACAATTCTTCATTCAGATATGAATTGCTTTTACGCAAGTGTTGAGATGCTGCATCATCCAGAACTTGCCGGGAAGCCGATGGCAGTCGGTGGTGATCCGGAAGCAAGACATGGAATTGTGCTGACTGCAAACTATATTGCGAAGCGAGCCGGAGTAAAAACAGGCATGGCATTGTGGCAGGCAAGACAGGTTTGCCCAGAAATAATCTTTGTACCGCCTCGCATGGATCTTTATTTGAGGTTTTCCAGAATGGCACAGGAGATTTACAGTGAATACACAGATCAGAGAGAACCATTTGGGATTGATGAAAGCTGGCTGGATGTGACCGCCAGTACTTCTATCAAGGGAGACGGAATGAAGATTGCAAAAGAGATCAGCAGTCGGATTAAATATGAACTAGGTGTTACCGTAAGTATTGGTGTTTCCTGGAATAAGATATTTGCAAAGCTCGGTTCTGATTATAAAAAGCCGGATGCCATTACAGAGTTTTCCAAAGACAATTACAAGGATATTGCATGGAAACTTCCAGTAGGAGATTTACTCATGGTTGGAAGAAGCACTGAACGGACGATGAAGAAACTTGGCATTTGTACGATTGGAGATCTGGCAGGGGCAGAACCTTCTATATTAGAAACATATCTTGGAAAGATGGGATTGGTACTTCATACCTTTGCAAATGGATGGGATGAAACTCCAGTTTTGGTAGAAGGATATAAAGTACCGATCAAGTCTATCGGGAACAGTACAACAACGCCAAGAGATCTTGTTAGTGAATTGGACGTGAAGATTATTTTGATGGCTCTTTCAGAAAGTGTAGGAGCCAGGCTTCGTGAAAATGGTTTTCAATGCAGGACAGTAGAAATCTCGATTCGGGATAATGGATTGTATCATTTCACGAGACAGTGCAAGTTGGACAGGGCAAGTAATCTTACAGAAGAAATTGCCAGAACTGCATTTGAGTTATTTCAGAAAAATTATAACTGGGAACATCCGATTCGTAGTCTTGGTGTTCGAGGATGTGATCTGGTATCAGAAGAGATGCCTTATCAGCTTGATTTATTTATGGATGAAACAAAAAGAGAAAAAATCAAAAAGATGGACCAGGTGGTAGATGAGATCCGTGGAAGGTTTGGCTATCAGAGTATTCAGAGAGCATTTATGTATCAGGATAAGATACTGGCACAGCTGAATGCTAAGGAACATACGGTTCATCCACAGGCATATTTTCATGGATAGGAGAGAGCAGGTGTTTTGTAATGACAGCTAAAGTGTATGTAGATGTCCTGGCAGTATTCAGCCGGGAAGGAGAATTGATCCCTACAGCGTTTGTCTGGGAAGATGGACGTAAGTATGCGATTGATAAGGTTTCAAAACCGGAGCGTTGTGCCAGCCGAAAAGCTGGCGGAACCGGATATCGTTATACCTGTCAGGTGGGTGGAAAAATCTGTCATCTGACTTATGAAGAAAATTATAAATGGTTTATGGAACGTAAATAACGGCGTCCTAAAAGGGAGCCCTGAATCAGGGCCCCCTTTGGAGAGATAGATATTCGATGAGAACATCAGCAGTCGGGGATACATCCTTTCCCGTGAGAACCGATTGCTTTCAATAGATCATACAGTTGCCGATCAGCCAGAAATAGAAGCTATCCCACAGCGGATATTTCTGCGGAATCTGCATGAAGAGATGTTAGGACAGTGACAGACTGTGAATGGAACAAACAATACAATGATTGGTCTGGCTGCGGAAGCGGTCGGGAAGGAGGACAATTATGCAGAGAATACAGGATATGTTTATCAATATGGAAGAAGTGGCAGAGGATGCTTATAAGAATACGGAATTATTGCTGAGTCAGTATACCAAGGTAATGTTCCGTATTGAGAAGAATCTTGTGGATATAGATTATGAAATGTATGCAGAAGAAGGGAAGCATCTGAAGGAAATGTTATATGATCTGGTAGATTTCGATGCGACTGCAGAGAAACGCAGAATCCAGGAAAAGCTTCTGAATAATGATATGAATCTCTGTTTGCTGGAAATCATGAGAGATTCCCTGATAGCTTTGAGGGATTATCCGAAGAATGGACAGCTGTATTATCGGCTTTTGAAATATAGATATTTTGAAGCAGGAAATACCAATGAAGATGTGATGCTGATGCTGGATGATATGCCAAGCACTACTTATTATCGAAACCGTAAGAAAGCAATCCGTTTGTATGCAACAATGCTCTGGGCATTTACACGTCCGGAAAAGATACAGAATAAGATGGAGGAAATAAACTGGAAGAAAAGTGGAAGTAAAGTGGCAGTGAACTGACAGTAAACTGGCATGTGAATGGTATTACAATGAAAATACGTGCATGTTAGAATTGATATGCTGAGAGAAATAGACCTTCGCAGACGTAATGTTTGCGGAGGTTTTTCTTTTCTCAAATTTTAAGGCGTCAGGCTGTGCCCGGAAGGGCATGGCCTTTTTTTATACCCAAAAACAGGTTGCAGATTTGAAAAAGCTTCCTTTTTAACAGGTAGATGCCGGAAAGGAAGAGCATATCAAGATGCAGGGAAGAGGCAGGCATTATGCCAGATATCCATGATTTTCGATTTGTCACAAATCAAATCAACAAAAACGACAAATCGGAGAAACAATCATGGAAGAAAGAAAATACACATTTTACGACAGATATCAGAAGGTGAAATACGCTAATATTACAGCAGAAGAGCTGGAAGTTCTTAATATTTTTTATAATAAGGAACATTATATGTTTGATCAGCAGCATCAGAGAAATAATACAGTATTATTTTGTGGATTAGAATCAGAAAACGGTTGTGCGACAGACTTTATCGCAGATAGTGGACGTGACATTGCATCGGATATTACAACTGAGATCTTCTTTAAAGAACTCTTCAGCGATCTGACAGAGAAAGAAAAGAAAATCGTGAGCGATTATTTTATCATGGGAAAACAGGTTAAGGAAACAGCAGAGGAACTGGGCATCAGCACACGTCAGGTGAGTAGAGACAAGAAAAGTGCTTTGGCAAAAATGTTAAAGAGGATGAAAGCAGCTGGATATGAATCATATGCTGAGGCGGCAGGTGCATTTCTGCAGGAAAGCGATTATATTCCAACACAGATGGAGACACAGAACTCGATTATGAAGAAAAGGACCGGAGAAGTGAGACTGCCATCAGATCATAAGATGAAAAAATAAATTAGTTAAAAATTAATCATGATAATAATGTGATGATATCACAGAAAACAAATGAATTTCAGATTATAATAAAGCCACAAAAGAAAAAACAAGGAGGACTGTAAAATGTCTGCTATTAATATCAATAAAAATAATTTTCAGAATGAAATAATGGATTCCGAGAAAACCGTTCTTTTAGACTTTTGGGCTCCTTGGTGTGCTCCTTGTCGTATGGTGGCTCCTATCATAGAGGAGATAGCAAGTGAACGCCCTGATATCAAAGTTGGAAAGATCAATGTGGATGAGCAGCCAGAACTGGCAAGTAAATTTGGTATTATGAGTATTCCAACTTTGGTGGTTATGAAGAATGGGAAGATTGTAACAAAAGTTTCAGGGGCAAGACCTAAGAAGGCAATCTTAGAGATGCTTTAAGGAGGTGCGTTAATGGGATTTTTTGATTTTTTAAAACAGGCGAATATTAATCAAGGGATAGAGGAATATAAAAAGACTGCTGGTGCAGTTCTGCTGGATGTTCGTACGCCGCAGGAATATCAGGAAGGGCATATACCAGAAAGTAAAAATGTGCCATTGCAACAACTTAACAATGTTGTTTCGGTAGTGAAGAATACAGAAATACCGCTGTTTGTATACTGTTATTCCGGAGCCCGAAGTCGTCAAGCAACTGGGATGTTGCAACGAATGGGATATTCTAAAGTAAATAATATTGGTGGCATTGCTGCTTATTCAGGAAAGGTGGAAAAATAAGATGAAGGTAATAATCGTAGGCGGTGTAGCCGGAGGAGCTACAGCTGCAGCAAGAATACGAAGATTGGATGAACATGCAGAAATTACTGTGTTTGAAAGATCCGGATACATATCCTATGCGAATTGTGGGCTTCCATATTATATCGGAGACGTGATCACAGACCCGGAAGAACTTACACTACAGACACCAGAGAGTTTTTTTAAACGATTCCGTATTAACATGAAAATTCATCATGAAGTTATCTCCATACATCCGGAACGAAAAACGGTTTCAGTGAAAAATTTAGAGAATGGTGAGATATTTGAAGAAAACTATGATAAGCTGATCCTCTCTCCAGGTGCAAAGCCAACACAGCCGAGACTTCCCGGAGTAGGTATGGATAAACTTTTTACACTTCGTACTGTAGAAGACACTTTTCGGATAAAGGAATATATAAATAAGAATCATCCAAAATCGGCTGTATTGGCAGGTGGCGGTTTTATTGGTCTGGAACTGGCAGAAAATTTGAGGGAGCTTGGCATGGATGTTACAATTGTCCAGCGGCCTAAGCAGCTGATGAACCCATTTGACCCGGATATGGCATCCATGATCCATAATGAAATGAGAAAGCATGGGATAAAACTGGTACTGGGCTATACAGTAGAAGGATTTAAAGAAAAGGACAATGGAGTAGAGGTTCTATTAAAAGATAATCCATCCCTTCAGGCTGATATGGTGGTGCTGGCAATCGGAGTTACACCAGACACAGCATTAGCAAAAGAAGCTGGTCTGGAACTTGGCATCAAGGGAAGTATCGTAGTGAATGACAGAATGGAAACTTCTGTACCGGATATTTATGCAGCAGGTGATGCAGTTCAGGTAAAACATTATGTTACGGGTGATGATGCGCTGATCTCTTTGGCCGGACCAGCCAACAAGCAGGGCAGGATCATCGCTGATAATATTTGTGGTGGTGACAGCCGTTACCTGGGCAGTCAGGGAAGCTCCGTTATCAAAGTATTTGATATGACAGCAGCCACTACAGGTATCAATGAAACCAATGCCAAAAAGTCAGGATTAGATGTAGATACAGTAATTCTTTCTCCTATGAGTCATGCCGGTTACTATCCTGGTGGAAAAGTGATGACCATGAAGGTGGTTTTTGAAAAAGAGACTTATCGTTTGCTTGGTGCTCAGATTATTGGATATGAAGGAGTTGATAAACGTATTGATGTGCTGGCAACAGCAATTCATGCAGGGCTGAAGGCAACCCAGCTGAAAGATCTGGATCTTGCATATGCACCGCCGTATTCCTCTGCCAAGGATCCTGTAAATATGGCAGGATTCATGATAGACAATATAGCAAAAGGTACCTTAAAACAATGGCATCTGGAAGATATGGATAAGATTTCTAAAGATAAAAGTGTTGTATTGCTGGATGTGAGAACTGTAGGTGAGTTTAACAGGGGGCATATGGATGGATTCAGAAATATTCCTGTAGATGAACTAAGGGAACGTATCAATGAAATTGAGAAGGGAAAGCCTGTTTACTTGATATGCCAAAGTGGTCTGCGCAGCTACATTGCCAGCCGTATTCTGGAAGGAAACGGTTATGAAACATACAACTTCTCCGGTGGATTCCGCTTCTATGATGCAGTGGTTAATGACCGTGCGCTGATTGAAAGGGCATATGCATGTGGTATGGATTATTAAAAAATAATCACAATAATTTTATAATTTACTTGTAGCGTAAAAAGATCCCCCATTTATTAGAATGACTTTCACAATTCTGATAAATGGAGGATTCTTTAGATGTCATAGAAAAACAGTTTTATGATCTTTGTAGTGTTTCCAGTCTTTTCGAATCAAGGATGGTGATTTTGCCGCGTGAGAGTTTGACGAGACCATCGCCCTGAAAGTATCGAAGCATTCGAGTGATCACTTCCCTGTGGGAACCAAGATGGTTTGCGATAGTTTCGTGAGTGATTTTCAGTTCATTTGTTCCTTCGATAGAGGTCTCTTCTAAAAGAAATGAAGCAACACGCTTATCCAAACTCTTCCACATGATCTGTTCAATCAGCCACATGACATCAGAAAAACGGCTAGCCATTAATTCATTGGTATAGTTTGCGACGGGAGCCGATTCCTTCATGATGTCCTTATAGATTTCAGCAGGGATGATCCAAAGATCAGTATCTTTTTCTGCTTCAATGGTTACTTCAAATTGAATGGACTGCATGATACATGAGGCGGATAAAAGACACATATCCATATCGAACAGGCGGTAAAGTGTAATTTCTCGTCCTTCATCTGAAAGTATGTAAGTTCGAAGCTGCCCGGATTTAACCAGTAATAATCCAGTACAATCCAGGTTTCCGTTGTGAATGATCGTTCCTTTTTTTACATCCCGTGTAATCAAATTGTCTGAAATTACTTTTTTCTGTGCTGTATTTAAGTCATTCCATAGTGGAAAATAATTTTCGAAGCTCATAACAGTTATCTCCTTTACGAACATAGTATACTTACTTTTTTTAGATGCGTCAATTATATAATTGACATATGCCATAAATAAAAATATACTGACTATAGTACATGACTGTTGTGAATATGAGGGAGGGATAAATAATGCAGGGAGATGTCAGTTTTACATTTTTGGACCGAATTGAAGAAGTAGAACTGAATATTGTAGATAGACGATGGCAGTCTGCACTGGCATTGGCATTGACTTTGCCAGATATTTGCGGAGGTATTGCTTTCCCGGAAATTGTTAAACATTATCGAGATGGCCGGGTTATGCTGGATCGGCAAAAGAATCCGACCCGTGATGTGGGAACCCAGTATATTCGCTGGTTTGATGAATATGCAGGGGACTACTTTAAACTATCTCAATCCGATGAAAAGCCATATATTTGCGGAGAACGCTGTTGGCAGCTTCGATGTGAATATCTTCATCAAAATAAAGGATTTTTGAATGATGAAAATAATATACGCTTTCATCTTGGACTAAACTGTGGAATGTCAGTTTGTCAGTTGGAAAGTATGAACATACAGGAGAACGGAAACGATATTCGTATAGACATAGAACAGTTTTGTCTGAGGATGTGCAAGGCAGCAAAGAGTTATTATGATAAAGTTCATTTGGAAAAAGACTTTAGTCTCTATAATACACCAGTTTTGGATTTTATTCAGGTAACACAAAAAAAGAAAGCTGCTTCTATTATTGCACTGGTCTGTGGCAGTGAACGTTATGCAAAAGGATTAAAAGAAACATTGCAATTTATTTCAGATCAGATCATGCTGTTTTACACACCGGAAAGTGCTAAAACAAGATTAGGCAGACATAAGCCGGATCTTTGGATTGTTACCGAAGATATGACGAGCCAACCGAATCAGCCATGGCGTGCGGACAGGACAACACCTGTAATTTTAATCACAGGCAATCCTGATGCTGTTGAAATTAAAAAGAATTCAGGAAAACTAACTGTTCTTTCTATGCCATTATCAATAGTTGATTTGCGGAAAACCGTCGAAATATATGTGTCGTGAGGAGAAGTTTATGCTGTACATAATACTATTATTTGTATTTGTAGTTGTAGTTGTATATTTGATGATGCTTATGCGGAGACAGAAAGAAAAGATGAGCGAAATTAAAATACAAATAGATCAACTGCAAGCACAACATGATCGATTGCAGAAAGAAAGGGATCAGTTACAAGAACGGATGAATCATCTGGAAGAGCAACGAGAACACTTGCAAATGCAAACAGACCAGGCATTTCGGAGTGCTGATGAAATCGAGAAAATTTACGATGAGATATGGAATCATGCTAATACCATTCACCTTTACTCTTCGTTAGCTGAAGAAGAAAGCAAATCTATAACAATGAAAGAAAAACAAAAAGAAATTATTCGAACAACTGAGGAAATTCTAAACATCATATATAAATATAAAGGTAATGTATAATAAAAATATGTCATTGTAATGATTAGCGTTCAAGGTAAATTCTTATGTAATAATATCACAGAAGGATTTACCTTTTTCAGGTACAATAGAGATACAAAATTTGAAAGGGGAACAAAGCATTGGCAAAAAGAATGGCAAGTGTCGATAAAAAAAGATGTGTTGCCTGCGGAGTATGTGAAAATACTTGTCCGCTGGCAGCTGTCAAAGTTTACCATGGATGTTATGCTGTGGTAGAAGAAACAGTGTGTGTAGGATGTGGAAAATGTGCAAAGTCCTGTCCGGCAGGTTGTATTGAAATGAAAGAGAGGACAGCGATGTGAAGAAAAAGAAACATTGGTATGATTATTTATGGATATGGGCGATCCTTTATTTTGCTCTCGGTTTTTTTAATATTTTGTTTGCTTGGTTTGGGATGATTGATTTCCTGTTGCCGTTAGGAATAGCGATATTCGGTGGAAATAAATTTTTCTGTAATCATTTGTGTGGACGTGGCCAGCTTTTTAGTAAGCTCGGTGGGGATTTAAAATGCTCAAGAAATAAACCAACCCCGCGATGGATGAGTTCAAAATGGTTCCGATACGGCTTTTTGATATTTTTCCTTACAATGTTTGGGAATATGGTATTTCAGACATATTTAGTTGGTGCCGGATCATCATCCTTGCGTGAAGCCATCAAATTATTCTGGACCTTCCGTGTTCCGTGGGGATGGACATACACTGCCGGAACAGTAGCTGATTGGGTGGCACAGTTTAGTTTTGGATTTTATAGTTTGATGCTTACATCTTTGTTGTTAGGGTTGATCGTAATGGTGTTATATAAGCCACGAACCTGGTGTACATTTTGTCCAATGGGAACAATGACGCAGGGTATCTGTAAATTAAAAAATAATGAAAAGAAGTAATACTATAAGGTGATTCATAAAAGGCATATGTCAAAAACATTATTGACATATGCCTTTTATAGGGCTATTATATAAGAAAAGCGAGAAAGGAGCAGTTTATGCCGAGACCAGTAAAATGCAGAAAAGTCTGTCATTTCCCCAATGTTTTAGAATTTCTTCCGGCAGATGATACTGAGAAAAAAACACCCATTGTTCTAACGGTAGATGAGTACGAGACAATCCGTCTTTTGGACAAGAAAGGTTACAGTCAGGAGCAGTGTGCAGCATCTATGCAAGTCGCAAGAACAACGGTCCAGCGAATTTACGAGATCGCCAGGAAAAAGATCGCAGATGCACTTATCGACGGGCATCCACTCAAAATTGAGGGCGGAGATTTCAGAATCTGTGACGGTCAGAGCGGCAACTGCAGCTTTGGAGGATGTTACAAACAGGAAATTTACAAAAAATATGCAGCAGAAAAAGGAGAAGGTATCATGAGAATAGCAGTAACATATGAAAATGGACAGATTTTCCAGCACTTTGGACACACAGAGACATTTAAGATTTACGATGTAGAGGAAGGAAAAGTAGTACATTCAGAAGTAGTAGATACGAATGGAAGCGGACATGGCGCATTGGCAGGAGTTCTTAATGCATTGAATGCAGATGTTTTGATTTGTGGCGGAATCGGAGGCGGCGCACAGACAGCGTTAGCGGCAGCAGGCATCAAGCTTTTCGGAGGAGTTTCCGGAGATGCGGATGAAGCAGTAGAAGCTTTTATCAATGAAACACTTGAGTATAATCCGGATGTGAAATGTTCTCATCACGAGCACAACCACGGGGAAGGACATACATGTGGCGAGCATGGATGTGGAAGCCACAGTTGTCATTAAGAAGTGAGATTGCCATCGGATCATAAGATGAAAAAATAAAAGGTATTGATCTATAAAGAGGGAAGGGAACCCGCATCATCAAATTTGCTTGTGATGTCGGGTTCTCTTTTTATTTGCATAATGATATACTTTTATTGTGGTTAGAAAAATAAAGCATGTACAAAACTCATAGGAGAAAGATGTATACTTATGACAACATTTGGTGATAAAATTAGGAAGTTGCGAAAAGAGAAAAAAATGACTCAACAAAAGCTGGGTGATATGGTGGGCGTTTCTCATAGAACAATTCGATCTTGGGAAGTTGAAGGACGATATCCGAAGCAGAGTAGTTTATATCAAAAACTGGCAGATGCATTTCAGTGTCAGGTTTCTTATCTTATGAATGATAATGAAACCGTGTGCTTGGGTAATGATGAGCCAAGTGAATATGCTGGTGCTAAACAGGCAAGGCAGATTCTTGAACAGGTAGCTGCTTTATTTGCCAGTGGAACTATGACCAATGAGGACAAAACTATTTTCATGGATGAGATGACGAGACTTTATCTGGCATCAAAAAAGAACAGAAGAAAATGGTAAGAAGAAATGAACTGTTTTGTTTTCTTGCTTGATAGAAAAGAAGAATAGAACGTATAATAGTGTTAATGATCCAGAGAAGATTGCTCTGGAAATAGAATTATTCGTACCAGTGGTGCGAGTATAGAGTAGGAGTGAAAGAATGGTAGAAGATACTATGTTTTCCGGGGAATCGAAAAATATTGAGTACAAGGTATCCTTACCTGATAAAAGTGAAAAGTACATGAAGACAATCGTAGCTTTTGCCAATACACAAGGTGGCAAGCTGATTGTTGGAGTAGATGATAAAACACACCAGATTGTTGGTGTGGAAAATGATGTGTTGTTTCAGCTGATGGATGGAATTGCCAATGCAGTTTCTGATTCCTGTGTGCCACAGATCATTCCTGATATTGAGCCACAGACAGTAGACGGGAAAACGGTCATTGTTGTATCAGTAGAAGCTGGAA
The DNA here is from genome assembly GCA_016298055.1 of Frisingicoccus sp. Classification (GTDB taxonomy): domain Bacteria; phylum Bacillota; class Clostridia; order Lachnospirales; family Lachnospiraceae; genus Frisingicoccus. The sequence continues at coordinate 439 of JAEDDO010000030.1, read as the reverse complement.
AGAACAGACCGTATTATCTAAAATCAAAGGGAAAAGATAATGGCACTTATATCCGTGTAGCAGGTACATCAAGACAGGCATTTCCGGAGAAGATAAAAGAACTGGAAATGGAAGGGGCCAGAATCTCATGGGATGAGCTTACTTGTGTGGGTTATCCTGTTTCAGAGGAAGCAACAGAGAAACTTTGTCAGGATATCGAAAAGTTCCGGAAGAAAGCAGGAATGTCAGAACATTCTGTAAAGAAAGAGCAGCTGATAAACTGGAAAATCTTGAAGCAGAGCGAGGGACAGCTTCTGGCAACGAATGCCTATGCATTGCTGACATCAGATTATTTTTCATTCGCCAAAACACAATGTGCGGTATTCAAGGGAACAGATCGTGCAGTGTTTCTGGATAAGAGAGAATTTACAGGACCAATCTATACACAAATCGAAGAAGC
>JAEDDO010000178.1 GCA_016298055.1 Frisingicoccus sp. | reverse complement strand
TTGCAATCATGATTTTAGATCATTCCCTAAGGGGAGAGTCAAGAAATTTTCAATTACCAGCCTTAAAATTGTAAATTGGTCGAATCACTGCGTTAATCTCTACAGTCGGTTCGATATTATCAACAATATCATTCATGTTCTTATAACACATCGGAGCCTCATCAATCGTTGCAGTGCATACAGAAGTCGTATAGATACCTTCCATCTGCTTCGAAAACTCCTCCAGTTCAAATTTTTCCTTCGCTGCCTTTCTGCTGTAAAGACGTCCGGCACCGTGAGGTGCTGAATAATTCCATTCCGGATTTCCCTTTCCGGTGCATACCAGGCTTCCGTCACGCATGTTAATCGGAATCAGTAACCGCTCACCCTTCTTAGCCGAAACAGCTCCTTTACGAAGGATCATGCTGTCCGTATCAATATAATTATGAATGGTCTCAAATCGTTCAGTTTCATACAAATGCAGACCATTGAGAATCGTGTCCATGATCACCTTGCGATTCAAGCATGAATACCACTGAACAATCTTCATATCATGGATATAGTCCTCAAAAAGCTGTCCGGAAACATAAGCAAGATAGGATGGAACATTGATTTCATTCTTCTGAATCCTGAAATCTGCCAATGCCGTCTCAATTTCTCTCTCCCGCCCCTGTGCCTTTAGTTCTGCAATTACATCCTGAGATGTACGCACGCCTGCCATCTGCATCTGCTCATACCCTGCCGCCTGATAAAACTTTGCAACGGCTTGTCCCAGATAACGGCTTCCCGTATGAACAACAAGATATTTATTTCCATTCTCGTCGATATCCGCCTCAATAAAATGATTTCCGCCTCCAAGACTTCCCAGACTTAACTGTGCCCGGTCGAGACGTACCGCCGAAACACATCGAAGGTCCTGCAAATCGATTTCATCATTGACCGGATGCGGAACCGTCCGCATGGCCCGCCCTGCCGGAATGCTCTGATAAATCAACTGATCCAATTGTTCTAACGGAATTTCCTGATGTCCAATACAAACAGTCAACATTCCACATCCGATATCTCCACCAACAAGATTTGGGACAATTTTGTCACCGATCGTCATGGTAGTCCCGATCGTGCAGCCTGTTCCTGCATGAATATCCGGCATAAGGCGGATTTGAGAACCCTCGGTAAATTCCTGATCACAAATCATCTGAACCTGATCCAGAGCCTCCTGATTAACAACATCTGTATATATAATTGCATTTGTATATTTTCCATAAATATATTTCATGATATATCTCTTCCTTTCCTATATTCAAATCTTATCATCTAAAACGAAATATATCACGGATAAAAAGTTGCGTTTCTTATTTTTCTGTCAATGTTGTCTGCTGTTTCAGTAAACGTTCCCTTATTTTAACGATAAAGTCTTCCGGTTCAATCACTTTGATCTTTGGTCCAAAAGACAAAATTCTAATCAACATTTCCGTTTCATCTGATGCATCATATACAAGCTTTAACCGATAAAGCTGTGAATCCAACTTTTTTGTTTCTTTTTCCAGATGGGAAAAATGAAGGAGTATCCTCTCCAGACCATTTCTTTCATCTGTCACTTCTAAAGTCAAACTTCTCTTTTGGATTCCTGCCGATAGCAACTTTGGATTTGACTTATCCCGACAACTCTCCATATCTCTGTCATCCATGATTTCGTTACATGCAATAATTCTGGATATATTCAGCACTCTGTCTGTCTCAGGTCTGTCAAGATCCAGGCTTATCCTCACTCTGAATTTGTCATCCTTTTGAGAATACTCTATCGATTTCGGATGGCATATATAGTGAGCCTTTTTTCCTCTTGCGGTTTCATATGAAATATCTATCCACTGACCACTATGAATGGCTTCTAAAACACTTCTGAAATTTTCTACATATATCGGTTCCGTGTATGGATCTCCATTCCTATTCTGATCATAATAAACCACCATCTCCGGACTAAAAAGAGGTTCTAAATCCTTAAGCCCATCATCGTCCGGCTGAAACAATTTGATTCTCGGATCCAAAAGAATTGATTTCAGCCATCGTTTCTGAAGCATGGTAAGATGTATTTTCGGTTCACTCATAAGCGGTGTTTCATAATCCTCCGTGAGCAAATGCCAGTTTCCACCGACCAGCTTATCCGGAATGTTCAGGATACTTTCATCAAAAGCCTTCTCCTGTATGATCTTACGGATTTTCCCATCCTCCAATGTTCCGTTTACAGCTTCAGAAAGGACTGCGGCTATTACATTGTAATAACTGCCATATATCTCATGAAACAACATCTCCGATTTCTCCTTTCTCATCTGTCCTCCCGGATTTTCCCGTATCTGTTTCGCTTACCTTTCCACAGTCTACGCCATAAAGCGCATACATTTCTTCCATATCATTCCATAAACGTGTCTCGACTTCCGGGTTACTGCAGGAAAAGCTTATGATTCTTCCTGTAAATGTACGGACCCACGGCAGCATTTCAAACGCATCACACACATCTGCTGAAAATTTCCACGTATCCTCATCAATCTGCTCAACTGTACCACACCGTTTTTCACCTTCAAGACGCTGTACCACATAGCCTGCATATGGTTCTATGCGAAGCGTAAACTCAACATGTTCCCTTTTCCCTTCACCAAGTGAAACTCCCCATAAGTGAGAAGCCATATCCTGCATCTGATCATATAGAACATTCCAGTTTTGTTTCTCACTACCTATAGAGACATACAGGATTCGATCCAGGCGATAGAACCTGAACTGCTTTACATTCACATTCCAGGCAAGAAGATGCTGTCTTCCATACTGTGTACTGATATAAATTCTGAATGGAATGACCGGAATGCTTTTCTTAGCCTTCAACATCGTCAGTTTTAGTTCCGCATGCCGCGTGATTGCATCCAGAAGCGTATACAAAATTTCACTGTCCAAAGCCTTCATAAGATGATGATGTTTAAACCGGAAGAATTCCGAAGTATTCTCATATTTATCAAGAAGATAAGAACCAATCACACCAAGAGGAGCTGTTTCCGAATAAAAGCTGATCGCATCTCTCCAGGAATCCAGATCAATATCATCACGCACCTTCCGGTAAATGCTTTCTCTCCCTCGCTTTTTCTTTTCGACGAGTCCCAACTGTTCATATTCCTTTAATTTCTTCCGGATCGTAGACTCATCCAGGATGTCGACATCAAAATCACAAAGATAAGCCTCTTCAAGCTGAACAATAATCTCATTCATCGTCAAGCTTTCTTCTTCAGAAAGCAGATCCATCAGATAAAAATGAAGCATGACATCATTATCCGTAAAACTCTTCGTTTTAAACGCCTTATATAGAGGATTGTGTGGTATAGTCCTGCTATCCACAGAAAGATACGTCCTTTTCCCTTCCTCGTCCTGGCCAAAATGCATATATTCTCCCAGCCAGCTTTCAACACGACGACGTTCGTTGTCGTAACTTCGGACACTTTTTGCATCAATATCCAGCCTGTGACGAAACCCATAGACATAAAATTCCCGCATATAGCCCCTGATTTTTGCAAATGATTTAATTAGTTCGTTATATGCCAATAAT
>JAEDDO010000177.1 GCA_016298055.1 Frisingicoccus sp. | reverse complement strand
CCGTGGACAGAACACGCCTTTCTTGAACCGGAATGTGCGGTGGCCTATATGGACGAGGATGACTATGTCCATATTATTTCGACAGATCAGTCGGCCTACTGTACCTATCATGAGTGCAGTCTCATGCTTGGAACGGATAAGGTCCGTGCGGAAAATGCTTTAGTCGGCGGCGGCTTCGGCGGCAAAGAGGATATGACAGTGCAGCCATATGCGGCACTGATCACTTATCTTACAGGAAGACCGGCAAAAGCCCGGCTGACAAGAGAAGAATCTCTGCTTGTCCATCCGAAACGTCATCACTTTGTCATGGACTTTACCATGGGATGCGATGAACAGGGTATTATACAGGGCGTTAAAGCAAAAGTTGCTTCGGATACAGGAGCCTTTGCTTCCCTTGGCGGGCCTGTATTGGAAAGAGCCTGCACCCATGCGGCAGGACCTTATGCCTATGAAAATTTTGAAATTGAAGGCGATGCCTATTATACAAATAATCCGCCGGCGGGAGCATTCCGTGGCTTTGGCGTGACTCAGACATGTTTTGCGACAGAAACTTTGCTCAACATGATGGCGGAAAAGATCGGAATCTCACCGTGGGAGATCCGTTACAGAAATGCGATCCGTCCGGGCGGTGTTCTTCCGAACGGACAGATCGTTGACGATTCTACCGGCCTTGTGGAGACACTTGAGGCGGTAAAAGATGCTTATGATGCGGCTGTGGCCGCAGGTAAACCGGTCGGTATTGCCTGTGCCATGAAAAATGCAGGCGTGGGCGTAGGTATTCCGGATACAGGGCGTGTCCGTCTGATCGTTGAAGATGACGAAAAGCTTCATATTTATTCGGGAGCATCCTGTATCGGTCAGGGACTTGGAACCGTTCTCGTCCAGATGGTCGTTACAAATACCGATTTAAAACGGGAAGATATCGTCTATGAGCGGAGCAACACATGGATCGCTCCGGATTCGGGAACAACTTCCGGATCCCGCCAGACACTGGTGACCGGCGAAGCCTGCAGACGGGCCTGCGATATGTTCATGGAAGCCAAAAAAGACGGAAAATCCTTAAAAGATCTTAAAGGACAGGAATTTTACGCAGAGTATCTTGCAAAGACAGATCCTCTTGGGGCCAATGTTCCGAATCCGGTTTCCCATGTGGCTTACGGCTATGCGACCCAGATGTGTATTCTGGATCCGAAAACCGGAAAGATCGAAAAGATGATCGCAGCCCACGATGTGGGAAAAGCGGTCAATCCGTTATCCTGCGAAGGCCAGATCGAAGGCGGCGTTGTCATGTCCATGGGATTTGCTTTAAGAGAACGTTATCCAATCGATGAAAACTGCAGACCGATTGGCAAATACGGTGCGCTGGGACTGTTCCGTGCCCATGAGATACCGGAAATTGAGCCGATCGTTATTGATAAACCGGGATTAAAGGTAGCCTGCGGAGCTATCGGTATCGGTGAGATCACATCGATCCCTACAGCACCTGCGATTACAGATGCCTATTATCACTGGGACGGCAAGAGAAGATTTTCCCTGCCGATATCGGATACACCATACGAAAGGAAGAAATAAATTCATGGCAATAAAGAAAAAATTTCCCTACCGAGCAGCTCTGGTTGCCTGTAATGGTTCATGCCATGCAAATCAGGAAACAAAGTGTCAATATGGGTGTATCGGCTGTGGAAAATGTGTAGAAAATTGTAAATTTGATGCCATTTTTCTGAACGAAAATGGTGTGGCACAGGTGATTGAAGAAAAATGTATCGCCTGCGGTAAGTGTGTGCGGGAATGTCCGCAGAATATCATTCATATTCATGCATGTGATAATTTTATTGTTGTAAAATGCTCAAATAAAGATAAAGGAAAAGATGCCCGAAGCGTATGTCCGGTCAGCTGTCTCGGCTGCGGAATCTGTGAGAGAATCTGTACAGCGGAAGCTGTTCATGTTGTGGATAACTGTGCGGTCATCCAGGAAGAATACTGTCTTGGCTGTGGAATGTGTGCTGTCAAATGCCCGCGAAATGTCATTTTAGATAAAAGAGGTGTATTGACATGAACCAGTCAGATATGTTAAAACGATATGGGATGTTTATCGCAGGGGTCATATTCAGTGCCCTGGGTATCAGCCTTATTACGAAAGCCGGACTCGGTACGGCACCGCTGACGAGTCTCGCCTATGTTTTAACATTTATTTTTCCTTATAGCCTTGGAACATTCACAATGATCGTCAACACGATCATGTTTCTATGTCAGGTGATCTTGCTGGGAAAGTCTTTTCAGAAAATCCAGCTGCTTCAGGTCCCTTCAGCGCTGCTGTTTTCCGTCTGCATTGACATGTGGTTGTCTGTGCTGTCCGGATGGAATACAGGAAACTATGTGGGAGCCCTTATCATGCTTTTGGCAGGCTGTGTTTTTCTGGGATTCGGTATTTCTCTGGAAGTCATCCCGAATGTATTGATTTTACCGGGAGAAGGTCTTGTGCGTACGATTGCCGGGCTTACAGGATGGCGATTTGGACGTGTAAAAATGGGATTCGATTTAAGTATTGTAATAAGTGCGGTTGTTTTATCCTTCGCAGTACGGGGACAGATTTTGGGAATCCGCGAAGGAACGGTTATCGCAGCACTTATTGTGGGGAATATTTCACATTTTTTCATTGAAAAAGTTTCCAATTTCCTGGAGGGTTGGATACCACCATACGTCCGGACTGAATGAAATAACGAAAGGATGGATTACAAAATGGACAGATTAAAAGGTAAAGTTGCTATTGTTACCGGTTCTACAAGCGGTATCGGTACAGGTATCGCAAAACTTTTCGCAGCTGAAGGTGCAAAAGTTGTTATTTGCGGACGCCGTGAGGCAAAGGGTCAGGAAGTTGTTGATGCCATTAAAGCCGAAGGCGGAGAAGCAAGCTATCATTTTATGGATATTATGCAGATCGAAAGCATCGATGCTCTGATTAAAGATACGGTTGAAAAATACGGAAAAATTGATATTCTTGTTAACAATGCGGCCAATGTTGGCCTGAAAGACGGACGTGTGGATGAGATCACTCTGGATATGTGGGATGCCATTTTCGCATCAGATATCCGCGGCACATTCTATGCGACAAAATGCGTGATTCCGTATATGCAGCAGAACAATGGCGGTTCCATCATCAACATCGGTTCTATGGCTTCCTGCGGCGGCGATCTGGGTTCAACAGCTTATGCCTGCGCAAAAGCCGGCGTCGATATGCTGACACAGTCAACAGCTCTGCAGTACGGCAAGAGCAATATCCGCTGCAACTGCGTTCGTCCGGGTCTTATTGTTACACCGGATAACGAAGCGAAAGTGCCTCAGGTTCTGAAGGATATCTTCCTTAATAATATCATGGTTGGCCGTTATGGACGCCCATCCGATATTGCAAACATGTGTGTATACCTTGCTTCCGATGAAAGCGAATTCTTTACCGGACAGGTAGTGACCGTTGACGGCGGCCTCAACAGCCACGTTTCAACCGTCGGTGAATTTAAAAATATGGCTTCACGTACATGGTAATTAATATAGAAAGCGATCTTCTTTTTAAGGGGGTCGCTTTTTTA
>JAEDDO010000176.1 GCA_016298055.1 Frisingicoccus sp. | reverse complement strand
TTTTTGTTGTCCCCTATGGTCTTTTAAAGTTGCAGTGCGAACATGTCCTCTTAAGCCAAAAACTCCGTCCCCATTGGCTCACCCATTGGCTCATTGATTTCAAAGCATATCTCCACTTTTGCTCCGCCGGTTTTTTTAGAATTTGTGAGCGATATTTTTCCACCATGTTTCCCGGCGATTGTTTTTGCGGAAAACAGTCCAATGCCATAATGCACACCGCCGCTTCTGCTTGTATCATCCATAAAAAATTGTTCTGTTCCGTGCAGCAATGCTTCTTTTGTAAAACCTCTGCCAGTATCTTCCACTGTAAATATTAACATTCCTCTTTTCTCATTGATATCAATATTTATTGTTCCGTCTTTCGGTGTATGTTCTGCTGCATTTTTTATGATATTCATAACAGCCCTTACAACCTGGTCGTAAACAATACTTACGGTTTCACTGATATAGTGTTCTTTCCAGTTAATTTTCAGATTGAAAACTTCGGAGAGTCCTAATGTTTGTTTTTTGATGTCACCAAGTATGTCTTCTGTCCTTATTTTTTCGAATCTATATTGATAACCGTCTACGGACTTTGTTACTTCTATTAATGTCTGTACATAGTTTTGTATCTGCAATGCACTGCTGGCTATATAATCCATATATTTTTTCTGTTCTTCTGTCATCTCCATTTCAGAAAGCAGTTCTGCATTTCCTCTTATGACCGTAAGCGGGGTTTTTATGTCATGCGCCAATGCAGACATTTGTCTGTTTTTTTCCTGTTCCGCCTTCCATTGTCGTTCCAGAGAATCCTTCAATGCATTTCTCATCTCATCTATGGATGACAGGCAATCATCAATTTCTTTTACTCCGGAATAGGATACCTCATATTCAAGATCCTGATTCTTGATTCTCTCTACCGCATTCATTACCGGTTTCATTTTTCGCTTCATCTTTTTCCCAAAACTTACAGACGGCAATAGTATCATTGCAATTCCACTTAAAACAACGATAATCGTCATCAGATTCTGAGGTGAAATGAAGTGTTCTCTGAGAAATGCAGACTGGTACTGGGGTGTCAGACTGTACTGGAGAACAACATATTCCTCCGAACGGGGAATTACCTTATAAAAAAATTCTCCGGATGCGGTTCCCTGATTCGCAACATTCCACGCAATTTTCACCGAATCTTCTGTCATATTTCCTCCAAGTACCTCTCCATCCGCATTAAAAATGACATAACGGCATAGAGGCGGTATAATATCCTCTGTCACTTCATCCGCCTTCTGAATCCGATCATAGGCTTCATTGATCTTCCTTTCTGCGTAATTCGCCGGATAAATAGCGCCTGAATTAACAAGAATATTGAATATAAAAACTGTACATATTCCCAAAACGAACATCAATCCAAGCATAACCAGTACATATCTCAGAAAAATCCCACTAAGTGTACGGCTTCTTCTCTTTTCTACGCTTCCCATTTATACCCGATCCCCCAAACTGTTTTTATCGGCATGCAATGAAAATCTGAGAGCTTTGTTCTAATATTTTTAATATGGGTCGTAATTGTATTGTCATTGCTCTCACTGTCAAATCCGAATACCTGTTCCAAAATCTGTTCTTTTGAAAAAACCTGCCCACGGTTTTTGGCGAGAAACTCACAAATTTCATACTCAGCCTTTGTGAGAGGAATTTCCTTATCCTCAATCATCATCTGCTTTAATGATAAATGAAAGCAAACAGGTCCGACAACCATTCTGACAGAATGTTCCCGATGTTCCCGCCTAAGATGTGCGGCAACTCTTGCACGAAGTTCCATAATCCCAAACGGCTTATAAATATAGTCATCTGCTCCCAATGACAATCCATTTACCAAACTGCTTTCTTCTGTTTTTGCCGTAAGAAACAAAATGGGACAGTCCACAAGCTTCCTGATTCTTGAACACAATACAAAGCCGTCCAGCCCCGGCATCATAATATCCAGCAAAATCAGATCATACTGATTCACTTTTTCCATATTGATCTCAAATGGATTATTTACTTTTGTAACCAAATGTCCATCCTTATTTAGAATTGTTCCGATCATATCAAGGATTGCTGTATCATCGTCAACTACTAAAATTTTCGCCATATTGCCCCTCTATTCTGATATTTTACTTCCTTCCCAACGGGATGCCCAAAATAAATAATAAATCATACTAAGCACTGTAAATACACAAACTATTGGTATTACAGACTGGATTTCACCTATTGCTCCCGCTTCTCCTAAAACAATCTTTAAATACGTGTACGGTATTCTGCCCGTCCATGAAACAGGTATATACTTCCAGACAAACATTCCAAGATTCGTAAGCATTAATGCGCTCACAAGTCCGGAAAAAATCCCCACTCCAATAGACACTCCTTTTCCGAACCGGAAAGCCAAAAACATTTGCCATATATAAAGCGGAATACTTCCGCACCACATGATCCATGCAGCCATCATATAGGCCACTATTCTTATTGTACGACATCCAAGGATTTTGTAAAAGCCGAAACAAAATATTGCCGCTGCTAATAATACAGAAAAAAGACTAAATATAAGCAAAAGTACTACCTTAGATAAAAATGCTGCTGTCTTTTTTTGTAAGGTGAGCAGATTCTGGCACGCTCCCGCATTTTGTTCCTGTTCCGCTATGCTTGCAGTAAATATTCCAATCAGAACAGGAAATCCTGTTCCAACTGCCTGATAAAAAGCAATGATTTTTGCAGGCTCACTCCAAGCGGAAAAAGAATAATATGCTAAAAACAGTCCACTTATTATAACCGGAATCAGAATATGTGCCACCGTTACAGAAAGTCCTTTCATTTTCAAAAAGTCTGCATAAAGATTTTTTCTAAACATCCCTATTTTCCCTCTCTCTTATCAAACCAATTTAAGAACAAAACTGTTGCAATAATGAACCATATAACGGATAAACAAATACCCGGGACAACGACCCCCATATTCAAAAGCGGATTTCCTGCTTCTGCTCTTATTCCATTTGGCAGTATATGAAGAAGCGGGCAAAGAATCCGCATAGGAATTGCTGAAACAAAAAAATACCATTTTCCTGTCGGTGCAACGATTATACCTCCGACTGTGAGAAAAAGACATACAAGTAATTCAACAATCATTCCAAAACGTTCACTCAAAAATAAAAGTAATGGTATTTCCCATAACTGGGAAATCGTAAGAACAACGATTGCAATCACTGCTCCCCGAATCGGAACACAGGTGGTCAATAGAATGCCTCCTAAGGATGCGCCTGCAAATATCATCATATTCGACACCAGAATCACACATCCCATATAGATGATCTTACCCATCATCAATTTTCTTTTACTGACAGGAAGGGTCATAAGATGATAGTATTTTGTCTTTTTCTCCCGCATTATGGAAAGATGGCAGATAATGGCAAGCATTCCGGGCAGCAGCAATGTATACCACCAGTTCCATACACTTTCTGCATACGCATTTGTCATTCCTAACGTAAGTACAAATGCCAAAACAAATACAATCACCGGAAATGCCCAGATAAGCATCCGCCCCATCGACCTTCTTGTTTTCAGATATTCTGCTCTTACAATGCTAATCATA
>JAEDDO010000175.1 GCA_016298055.1 Frisingicoccus sp. | reverse complement strand
GAATTGTCAATGAAAAAATTGCCTTTGATGATCTGTATGCTCTGTACAGATAAAGGGCGATGGCCGAAGATTTTTAACCATCGCCCGATATAAAATTATTTTAATGTATCCAATGCATAGAGTGCAGCTCCGACAGCACCTACAATTTCCGGTTCCGGACAGATATAAAGTCCGGATTGAATTTTCTCTTCTACAGCACGGACAACACCTGGATTTTTGGCCACACCGCCGGTCATCATAAAATCAGGTTCGAGACCGACACGTTTCATAAGAGAATAAGCTTTGTTGGCGATGGCCCGGCAGATTCCGTTGGCGATATCGGCTTCCTCTTTATTGTTGGCGATGAGTGAGATAACTTCTGATTCAGCGAATACAGTACACATGCTGGTGATTTCGATTTCTTCTGTCGATTTCAAAGCGGAAGGTCCGAGCTCATCGATGCCAATTTCAAGAGTGCGGGCGATGGCTTCAAGAAAACGGCCGGTTCCTGCAGCACATTTATCATTCATTACAAAGTCAATGACTTCGCCATTGGCATCCAGTTTAATTGCTTTACTGTCCTGTCCGCCAATATCAAGGATCGTACGGATTTTTGGATTAAAATAGTGGGCACCTCGACCGTGGCAACTGATTTCTGTAACATTCTCATCAGCGAAAGGGATGCTGACCCGACCGTATCCGGTAGATACGATCCAGGATATATCTTCTCTTTTAAGATTGGCTTTTTCGAGAACATCTGCCAGAATGCGTTCTGCACTTTCGCCGGATTTGGCTCCGGTGCGAAGTACTGAGAAAGCTTTTATATTGCGGTTAGTGTCCATAATGACAGCGTTAGTGGAAGTGGAACCGCTGTCGATACCAATAACGTACATTTGTTTATTGTCCTCCATTTTTCTGAAATTTTGTTTTAACTGTTTCTTTCGGTCATTGTCAGATTTTTGAATGGACTCCAAAAAGGCTTCCATTCGTGTCAGAATCTGGCCGTAGCTTTGAGTTGTGTTGTCTGTTTCCAACAGCAGCATTGGTTTATGAATAATTTCTTTCAGCCATGCATATTCATAGGAAAAATTATCGCAGAACTGAACGGTATGGTAGATAATACCGTCGGTGTTATCTGCATAATTTTGAATCAGCAGGTCACGATTGGCGGCTGTTTCCATGCGCATACATGGAAACTGGCTAAGAAGTCCACGGACATACCCGGTAAGGGGCTGATCTTTTTCATAAAGCAGTTTCCGGTCAAGCCCTGTACAGGTAATATCGAAGACGGCCTCAATACCGTGATCTTCAAGAATTTTATGAATGTTTTTATTGGCTCTGGCCCCAAGAATGCCGACACGGGTTTTGAATGCGGAAGAGTGGAGCTGTTTCCCTACGGATGCGGCCTGCAAGAGACATGCCAGGCGACTTTCCTCAAAATGAGTGCCGGAGAAAGCTTCGTAAGCGGCAATCATTTCCCGTACACGGATTTCGTAGAGAGCGATGCCGCCGTCCTTTGTGATGCGGGGAATATCAAGAATATAAATAAACTTATCCGGAAGCTTTTTCTTCAGGACATCATAAAGTCTTCGTATGCTGTCGCAGCAGGTTGTCAGAATGATACCTTCGTAATCTTTCTGGAGAACCTCTTCCAGAACACCTTTGGCAAAGCTGCACACATTCGGGTGCATGAGCGTATCTGCCTGATTAAAGCTGGTAACCTCCGGTTCAATACGTTCGGTTTTAATTCCCATTGATTCAAATATTTCAATCGGTGTGTATTTACAAATGTAACCAATCATTTTTTCGTCTCCTCAATCATTTCTAAAAAGGCTTCCAGACGGGTCTTAATCTGACCGTCGTGGCTGTTGCGCTGATCAACACCGTCTCCATCTAAAATAAGCATTGGTATATTGCGGCTTTTCATTGTTTCTTTTAAAAGAAGGCTTCCACCGGAGGCCTGTTTACAGCCCCAGTGACAGAAGTGGATGACAGCGTCCGGCTTGATCCAGTCTGCCATTTTGCCAATGGTTTCCGCTTTGTGGTCATAGGAACCGTTAAATACATTTTTAATCAGCTTTCGTGCTAAAGAATGAAAAGGATCTTCCGGATCCAGTGTATCTGTAAAGTCAATAATGATATCACTGGCGATGAGCTGATATTTCTCGTTGGTATTGAAATAGTGTTTCAAACTTTCCTGATAGTAGGGAATAAGATGGACCCACAGGATGCGTTTTCCCTTAAATTCCGGATAGGTCCGGATATCCTGATTCATAAAACGAATTAAATCAAGAAACTTTTGCGTTCCCATCAAAAGATGTGTTCCCATCATCAGATACAGATGGCTGATGAGTTCTCCGGGATAATAGTGTTTTTTGGAAAGTTCATAAAATTTAAGAAGCTCTTTACGGGTTTCATTCTCAATCCGAAGAGATTCTTTTAAAGTTTCGATATTGAATTTACGGCCCAGATGATCCTCCATATCCTGTACAAGATTTTCAAGCTGAGAAGCGAGATAGGCTACGGATGCGTCATCGTCTGTATATGGGATGTCGAGAAGTGTAAAAGGAACTGAATTTTTCTTTTTCAGATAACGGAATGTGTTCAGATTACCGTCGCAGGACAGGGACGTGGTGACGGCATAGGAAGCAGGTGGGACAACACCGCTTTCAACAGCCCCAATAAAGGTTTTGTGATAGGAGCATAAGGTGGGTGCAAAGCCCAGACTTTGAGCAAAGTCAATAAAAAAATCCTCCAGATGAAAGCCCGCCACATAACAGGAAAGACATTCGATGGAGAGCGTATTTAAGCCAAAGCTGTGAATCAGTTCACATGGAGCAAAGATATTTCCCCAGATATAGCTTTTATTATGGCTCAGCGAATCAGCCACAAGATGCATCATCATATCTTCCAGTTTTTGATAGCCCTTTGACAGATTTTTTCTGGGAAGATAGCGTGTTCTGAGACAATTGGCCTTAAATCCGAGAAGGATCTTATCCCATCCTTTTTCGGGTTCGGCTTCGGTTTTTTCTTTGACATATTGGATGTATTTGTCTGCTATATTCATGATAACCTCCCGGATGTTAAAATTAATTTACGCCTGTTTTATGAAATTTTGCTTGGCTCTGAACAGTTACAAATTATAGGTAATTTTTGATCTAAAGTCAAATCAAATAATTTTACAATTAGCATCTCTTTTGCTATAATAGCTATGGGAATATTATTATGAATAAATATAAAAGGGGGTTGTGTCATGTATCAGATAACCGTACAGACATATAACAAAAAAGGTAAAGAAATGGTGGATCATATTTCCATTCCGGTTGGAGACATGGATGATCCGGGATTTGATGATGCAATGCATCGGCTGACAGATCTGCTTTTTGGTCTTGATGTGGACTATGATGACATTGAAGGTGACGGCGATATTGTTGTAGATGATATGCTGATCTCGGCTTCGGAGAATGAACCTTTTGAAAAGACACTGGAAGGCAAAAAGCATATTTACAAAATTTGCGGAAAATAAGAGAAACACGGATTTTTATCAAATGTGTCTTATATCCCCATAGCTTTAGCTATGGGGATATAAGACACGTCCATCGAATTTACGCAAGTAATTGA
>JAEDDO010000174.1 GCA_016298055.1 Frisingicoccus sp. | reverse complement strand
CGGTACATGCGGAACTGATCTATGCGGGAAAACGGTCAGGAAAACATCATATGAGCCAGGAAGACATACAGATGCTTCTTATAGAAAAGGCAAAAGAAGGAAAGCAGGTCGTCCGGTTAAAAGGCGGGGATCCTTTTATATTTGGCAGAGGCGGAGAGGAAGCTCTTGCTCTCGTAAAAGCCGGTATAGCATTTGAAATTGTACCGGGAATCTCATCCGCGTACAGTGTGCCGGCCTATGGCGGCATTCCGGTAACGCATCGGGGCATTTCTGCGGAGGTCCACTTTATTACAGGGCATGAAGAAGGGGACGGAGGAAAAGTAGATTATAAACGGCTGGCAGGCTACAGCGGCACCCTCGTATTTTTGATGAGCATACGCCGGATCGGTTCCATTTGTCGGGCTCTCATTGAGGGCGGAAAAGATAAAGAGACGCCGGCCGCCGTCATCCAGGAAGGGACGACAGGACTTCAGAAAAAAGTGACGGGCACATTAGAGACGATTGATGCTATATGTGAGGAGAAAGGCATTTGTCCTCCGGGAATTTTGGTCATCGGTGATGTGGTGTCTTTGGAGAAAGAGCTTGACTGGAAAAAAGAGGGTGTACTTACAGGGAAAAAGGTCATTCTTACGGGCACAAAAGAGATGGCGCGAAGACAGAGGGAGAGCCTTGCAGGAACCGGAGCGGAAGTGCGGGAGATCAGCCTTATCTATACACAGGCTTCCCGAAAAGACCTTTTGAAAAATGTTTTTACAGAGCTTACGCGGGCAAAATGGATATTGTTTACAAGCCGTAACGGTGTCCGCCTGTTTTT
The DNA here is from genome assembly GCA_016298055.1 of Frisingicoccus sp. Classification (GTDB taxonomy): domain Bacteria; phylum Bacillota; class Clostridia; order Lachnospirales; family Lachnospiraceae; genus Frisingicoccus. Next base: position 2,795 of record JAEDDO010000174.1, on the reverse strand, counting down.
TGAATGTATGAAAAAAGAGGCCATAGATTATCGGTGTCTGCTCGACAAAAAATTCGGCGTTGTCGGTCCCGGGACAGGGGAGGCATTGAAAGCGAATGGCTTTTATCCGGATTTTATGCCGGAAGAGTATACGGTGGGTCATCTGGCAAAGGGGCTGTGCGAGATGGTCGGGCCTTCCGATGAAATATTTGTATTCCGGGCTTCTGGCGGGTCAAAGTCATTAAATGAATGTTTCGATGAGGCCGGTGTTCATTACTGTGATCTGGCGGCTTACCGGACACAGATCGACTGGCGCAGACAGGACATGCTGGTAAGAGAGATGAGATCTGCAGATGCACTTGTTTTTGCCAGCGGATCGGCGGTCCATGCTTTTGGGGAGATGAAGGTGGATGTGCCGGATTTTACAAGAGTGATCTGTATCGGACCGGAAACAGCAAAACAGGCAGAAGCGGCGGGAATAAAAGTTTCGGCGGTAGCTTCGGAATATACGGCTGAGGGAGTGACACACTGTCTGTGTCAGCAAAACTATGAGGAGTGATTTTAAAATGGATATACTGCGCCGACCGAGACGTCTGAGAGGGTCTCAGGCGATTCGGGATTTAGTACATGAATATGATGTGGGAATTTCAGATTTGATTTATCCGGTTTTTGTGGTAGAGGGTGAAAAGGTCAAAGAAGAAATTCCTTCGATGCCGGGAATATATCATTATTCTCTGGATACATTTGAGATACATTTAAAGGAAATATGGGACAGCGGGGTGCGGAGTATTCTTTTCTTCGGAGTTCCGGACCATAAAGATGCCAGGGGCAGTGAAGCCTATAATATGAACGGTATCGTTCAGAGGGCGATCCGGCTGACAAAAAAGGAATATCCGGATATGATCTGTATTGCGGATATCTGTCTCTGTGAATATACAGATCATGGTCATTGCGGACTGATCTGTGACGGAAAGATATTAAATGATGATACACTTGAATTGTTATCAATGGCGGCTATAAGCTGTGCGGCAGCGGGAGCGGACATTGTGGCTCCGTCGGATATGATGGACGGACGGATCGGTCATATGCGCCGGGCACTGGATGATCAGGGCTATGAGGATGTATTAATTATGGCCTACAGTATTAAGTATGCATCCGCATTTTACGGTCCTTTCCGCGAGGCAGCTCATTCTGCACCGGCTTTTGGTGACCGTAAGACTTATCAGATGGATTGGCGCAATAAAAAGGATGCACTCATTGAAGCACAGCTTGATATGGCGGAGGGCGCTGATATTCTCATGGTAAAGCCGGGACTTGCCTATCTGGATATTTTAAAGACGGTTGCCGACACATTTCCTCTGCCAATCTGTACCTACAGTGTGAGCGGCGAATATTCGATGATGAAGGCGGCTGCGCTTAACGGCTGGATCGATGAGCAGAAGGTCGTTATGGAATCAATGACAGCGATGAAACGGGCAGGCGCAAAAATGATCATTACCTATTATGCGCTGGATATTGCACGCTGGCTGAGAGAAAGGGAGGTATAGCGGAAAGGATGGAACGCAGTGAGGAATTGTTTAAAAAAGCCTGTGAGATGATGCCGGGAGGTGTGAGCAGTCCGGTCAGAGCCTACCGTTCTGTGGGAATGACACCCCGATTCATTGAAAAGGCAAAGGGCAGCCATATTTATGATGTGGACGGCCACGATTATATTGATTATATCGGTTCCTGGGGACCGATGATCCTCGGTCACGCCCGCGAAGAGGTGGTTGATGCCATCTGTCAGGCTGTCTGCCGAGGTACAAGCTACGGGGCACCGACGGAAGGGGAAGTGACGCTGTGCGAGATGATCATTGATGCGGTACCTTCTGTGGAGATGGTGCGTCTTGTCAATTCGGGAACAGAGGCGGTCATGAGTGCCATCCGTGCGGCAAGAGGTTACACGGGAAGAGATTACATTGTAAAATTTGAGGGCTGTTATCATGGTCATGCCGATGGATTGCTGGTCAAGGCCGGTTCCGGTCTGATGACCCAGAATGTGCCGGACAGTGCGGGAGTGCCAAAAGCTTACGCATCAAAAACATTAACTGCCGTTTACAACGATCTTGAGAGCGTTGAGCATTTATTTAAGTTGTATGGAGATCAGATCGGGGCATTGATTGTTGAGCCGGTGGCAGCCAATATGGGTGTTGTCCTTCCAAAGCCCGGCTTTCTCGAGGGGCTTCGAAAGATTACCGAAGACTATGGAACGGTTCTTATTTTCGATGAGGTCATTACCGGATTCCGATTGGGTTATTCCGGAGCTCAGGGAAAATATAATGTGATACCCGACATGACAACGATGGGAAAGATCATCGGCGGCGGCATGCCTTTAGCTGCTTACGGCGGAAAAAGAGAGATTATGGAGATGGTGGCCCCTGTGGGACCTGTTTATCAGGCAGGAACACTCTCAGGCAATCCGACGGCGGTGGCTGCCGGAATAGCGACACTGGATATTTTGAAAAATCATCCTGAAATTTATGCATATGCGGAGCATCAGGCAGAAAAACTGGAAAAAATATTCAGAGAGTGCATTGAAAAAAATAATTTAAACTGTGTCTGCAATCGTGCCGGATCTCTGCTCAGTCTCTTCTTCACAAAAGGTCCGGTGGAAAATTATCAAGATGCGGCTTCCTCTGATCTGGAGGCATTTAAACAGTATTTTTCATCTATGTTATCCGATGGAATCTATATTGCACCTTCCCAGTTTGAAGCATTATTTGTCAGCGGTGTACATTCGGATGAAGATATTGAAAAGACAGTGGCGGCAATAAAAA